>JBEGTN010000108.1:0-18537 GCA_041179405.1 Verrucomicrobiota bacterium | reverse complement strand
GTTCTTTTGGATTTCCACGTTCCGCTCGGATTCCACGACCTTGGGCTGCATGGCGGCCTGGGCGGTGGCGTTTTCGAGGGCGCGGCGTTCGTTCTGCGCCTCCTTCTGGGTGGCGAAGGTTTTTTTCTCCTGCTCGGCGATCTGGCGGTCGGTCACGGTTTTGGTGAGCTCGTTGGGCAACATGACGTCGGCGATGAGGGTGTCCTTGGAGTCGATGTGGTGGACCTTGAGCACGCCATCGATGTGCTCCTTGGCTTTTTCCTGAAGCTCCTTGCGCTCGGTGTAGAGGTCGAGGGCCTTGATGTATTGGGCGGAGTTACGGAAGTGGGAGCTGATGGCGGGCTCGAGGACCTGCGAGATCATGTTTTTAACCGACCCGAGGTTGGCGATGACCTTGGGCGCGTTTTTCATCGGGATGTGGATGATCACGCTCACGTCCATGTTGACGTTAAAAGCGTCGGCGGTGCGCAGGGTGATGGTCTTGAGGTTCGAATCGAGCTCGTGGGCGCTGGAGCGGTTGTCGGCCCAGTTGAGCAGGATTTGGGTGGTGGGCACGATATCGACCTTGAGGATCTTGGTGTTGAGCGGGTGTTTGCCGGGCTGGAGCGGATCGGCCCAGATGCCCTTGTTGCCATTGGCGACGATCTTGGCGTTAACCGCTTCGTCGGTGAGGTCGGCACCCTCGGGGCCGACGTAGCTGGTCACGACGCCGCAGAAGCCGATGTCCACACGGATCATGGGGGCTTTCTCAACGGAGGCGAACCACGGGTTGATGGCGTAGTTACCGGCGCGGAGGACGGGGATTTGCAGGCCCTTCTGGCCGCCGGCGGCGAGGAAGGCGGCGGGGTCCTGGAAGTTATTGTGCGTGCCGAGCGGCAGCTCCTCGGCGGCGATCTTGGTCGAGTCCACGATGGGCTTGCCCTCGAGGATGGTCACGATGCCGACCTGATCGGCCTCGACGGACACCCAATCCACCACGGCGATGACCTTGAAGAGCGCGGGGTTGATGCGGTAGCGGCCGGGCATGAGCACGTCGAGCTGACGGCCCTTTTCGCCGCCATTCTGGATAAACGCCTCGCCGTCGAAAAAGTTATTGTGGCCGGGAACTTTGAGCGCGAGCAGGCGACCTTCGGGGATGCGAGCGCCGTCGGTGGCCTCGACGAGGCCGACCTGGCCGCCCTTGATCTCGGTAATGGGGCGCTTCTCGACTTTGAAGAGGATGGTGTTGATGCGGTAAAAGCCAGGAACGAGGAAGAAAAGCTGGGGGCCTTTTTGACCGCCGTTATTAATAAAGGCTTGGGCGTCCTGAAAGCTATCACACGGGACGGGCGAGCCAAAGTTGCCGCCGACACGCGTGACGGCCTGGCCAGCGATGGCTTCGACGTAGCCGACCTCGTTGTCCTCAATCATGATCGCATCAACGATCGCGACATCGAAGAGCATCGGGTTGATCTTATATTCGCCCTCGGGGAGGATATCGAGCTGGGGGCCCTTTTCGCCGCCGTTGCGCAGGAAGGCCTCACCGTCCTGGAAAAGATCGCACTCGATGCTCTTGGCCATGAAGTTACCCGAAGGGATGGGGGCGCCGGTGATGGCGCGGACGACGCCAACCTGATTCGGCGGGATGACTAAAAAGCTGCTCTTTGAAGTTTTGTAGATAAACGGGATGAGCAGGTGGAAACCCGGCCCGAGCACGCGCGCCTGCACGCCGACCTCACTGCTCAAGGCGACGGTGCGGCCATCGGGCATCTGCCGGCCAAACCAACGCCGCTCCAAGGTGACAATCTGGTCGCCGCCGGCGATGGTGATGGAATTATAGAGCAGGATCAGCAGTGCGAACGCGAGGAGCACGTAGCCGATGTTTTGAGCGACAAAATCAACGATATGCATAGGAATAAACGCTCAGAATAAGCCTGAGACAGGTGCGTTTGCACGGTGAAACGGACCTCAGGCATCGGGCGGCCCTTTTTGCAGCGCGAGATGTCGGCCAAAGCGCTGGATCAAAATAAGATGCGAAATAGCCTGGGTGAGATTATAAAAATACCACGGCAAAGTAGGCGAAAAATCATGGATAGCCGACAGCACACAGGCGCGATTGAGCATTTCGCGGAATTAGAGGCGGCTTTTTTGTTATCGCGAGTTTTGGCAAGCATACCTCTCGTGATACAGAAAAGCACCCTGTCCCGGGTGCTGCGTTTATGGGAGTAGACTGACGCCTCGCAGCTCAAATTCAGCTCGAACACCACGGGGTTTATCGCAAGCCCTTGCATCGGCGCGCAGCCCTGCAATCGGTGTTCACGGAAAACCCTCCGCCTTGACCCTAGATCACACCAACCGCATCGCCCGTTTCGCCGTAGGCGAACTCGCCACCTTCGCCCCCGGCCCCCGCGCCGCGAACGACGGCGCCTCCGCCCGCTGGCGCATGGAGATCGGCTCGCACTGGCACCGTGAACTCCGCGCCGCCGAAGAGGCCGCGACCTCCGCCAGCCGCCACGAGGTCACCCTACGAGGCACACTCGCGCAACGCGGCTGGCGCTTCGAACTCGATGGGCGCATTGATCAACTCCACCTCACCAGCGCCGGTCACGTCATCCGCGAAATCAAAACCACCCTCGCCCGCCTCCCTCTCGATCCCGCCGAGCTACGCGCCGCCCACCCCTCGCACTTCATCCAGCTCGGGCTCTATCTCCGCCTCCACGAACTCGCCCCCGCGCCAGCCGGCCCCCTCTCCGCACCACCTCCTGCAAAGTGTAACCAAATTGGTTACACTTTGCCCCGCGCCGCCGGAGAACTCGTGTTTGTCGAGGCCGCGACCGGCCTCCAGCAAGTGGTGACCTTTAACGACCAGGACCGCGCCGCGACCGACGCCCATCTCGACCTCGTCGCCGACTTTCTCGAACAACGCTACGCCACCCTCGCCCGCCTGCGCACCCTCGTCTGGCGACCGGCCTTTGCCTCCGCGAGACCAGGCCAGGAAACCATCCTCGCCGACCTCGCCGCCGCACTCGCTCCCGCCCCTAACGGCTCGCCGCCCGTCCCTGTGGTGCTCGCCGCCCCCACCGGCTACGGCAAAACCGGCGTCCTCCTCGAAACCGCCTTCGCCGCGCTCCGCGATGGCCGCGCCGACCGCGTCGTTTACCTCACCGGCAAATCCACCGGCCAGCTCCACGTGCTGAGCACCCTCCAATCCATGCTGGGCGCGCCCGCTGTCGCTTCCGGCGAGGCTACGCCGCAGCTCTCCGCCTGGAACCTCCGCCCCAAACGCGAACACTGCATCAACGACGTCTTCCACTGCACCCGCGAGCGCTGCCGGTTTCTCCAAGATCTCCCCCGACGCTATCGCGAGGCCGGCCTTTCGCGCTTCCATCTCTTCCCGGATGAAGCACGCGACCTGCCCTCACTCCGCGCCGCCGGCTTGTCCGCCGAAATCTGCCCCTACGAAATCGCCCGCGCCGCCCTGCCCGCTTGCTCCGTCTGGCTCGGCGATTTCAACTACCTTTTCGCCCCCGCCAACCGAGGCGTCTTCGTCGATCAACCCACCTGGGACGCCGCCACCACACTGCTTGTGATCGACGAAGCCCACCACTTGCCCGCCCGAGTGGCCGATGCTCACTCGCACACCCTCGCCGCCGATGATTTGCACGGCCTGCTTGCCGAGTTAACCGACGACACCCCCCGTCCGGTGCGACGCACCCTGGAAGCCCTCTGGCGTCTCATCGCCGCCCTGCCCGCCGCCGATTCCCTGAATCTCGACACCGAGGACGACCTCGCCGCCGCTTTGCGCACCGCCACCGAGACGCTCCTCAAGCATCCGCCCGATCACTCCGCACTGCCGCCGCCCGCCGCCGACCTGCTCTTCCGCCTGCCCGCGCTCCTTGCCTGGCTGGAAGATCACTCCTTGGAAAAACTACTGTGGTCCCCTTCCCCGGCCACGGTGCGCTTCACCTGCCTCGACGCCGCACCTGTCATTGGTAAACAACTACGCGAGTTCGCCGCCGTCATCCTCGCGACCGCGACGCCTCCGCCGCCGGACGTTTTTGGCGCGTTGCTCGGCCTTGAACAGTCGGCCTTCGGGATCGCGCGACCGACGCTCACCCTGCTCACCCCGTCCGCACCCTGGCGCGAACACGCCTATGATGTCGCCCTCGACCTGCGTGTGGACACCACCTACCGCCGCCGCGAGAGCCACCACGCCGCCACCGCCGCTACGCTCGCCACCCTGCGCGAGGCCTCGGCCGGTCCGATCGTGGTGTTTTTTCCAAGTTACAACTACGCCGAGCGAATCATCGGCCACCTCGACAACACAGAACCCGGTCTGCGTTGCGCACTGCAACCCCGCGCCGTCGATCTCGCGACCCAGTCGGCCTGGATCGACGAGCAGCTCGCCCTCGCCGACATCCTCGTCTTCGTGCTCGGCGGCAGTTTCGCCGAGGGTATCGACCACCTCGGGGGTCGTATCACTCACGCGATGGTGGTCGGCCCCGCCCTGCCCGAGCTCAACGCCCTCCAGCGCGCCCGCGAGGCCGCCCTTGCCCGCCACGTGCCTGCGTCCGAAGCCTTTCGCCGCACCTACCTCGTGCCCGGCCTGCAAAAGGTAAATCAGGCGCTGGGCCGCCTCGTGCGCGCACCCGGCCAGCGCTGCCGGGTGCTGCTCCACTGCCGCCGCTTCGCCGACCCCGCTTACGCCGCCCTGCTCGCTCCGGAATACCAACTGGGCACCCACGTGGTAGACGACGCAGACTTGGCGGCGTGGCTGGGGGAAAAATAAAGCGGCACGGGCACGATACCCCGCGATGCTGCCACAAAAAAGCCGCGACCTACGCGGGCGCGGCTCGGTGAGCGCTAGAATGCCGGGGAACGAAACTCAGCCCTGCTTGCTGGAGTAGAATTCGTTGATCTTGTCCGCCACGTCCCGGAAACCGATATCGTCGCTGTAGATCAGCTTGTATTCCGTGATGGCCTCGTCTTTGCGGCCCATGCCCTCGTAGCACTCGGCGAGCTGGTAAATGACGTCCTTCTTGAGATCGTCCATGGTCGGCAACTCGGCCTTCGCGGTCTGGAACTGCTGCACCGCCAGATCGAACATCTTGCGGGCTTTGAGCGCCTTGCCCATGCCGCCAAGTGCGGAAATACGCACCTTGGGTGATTTGAGCGCCTGCTGGAAATTGGCGATGGCATTCTGGTAGTCGCCAGTATCGTAGAGTAATACACCGAGCGTGAAACGCGCGGCGTAATCGTTCGGATAACGCTCCACGTAGGCGTGGGCATCGGCGAGTTTCACCTTGGTGAGTTCATCGCGGGCGACCTGCACGGACTGCTTGAGCGCGGCGTCATCAGGAGCGGCCTCGGACTGCGCGATCAGGGTCTTCAACTGCTTGTCCAAGACGGCGATTGCGAGGTCACCCTGCAGCTTCTCCAACGTGGAATCGCCGGCGGCAGAAGGCAAAAGACGGGCTTTTTTAACGTATTCCAAGGCCGACGCGGAATCATCCATGCGGCGATAGCCTTCGATGATGGAGCGGAAGTGGTTGATGTTATTAGGCTCCTGGGCGAGGCGCTCTTTGGCCTCCTCGATCAGACGCTCCGTCATCTCAGACGAAGTGATCACCTTGGCCGCCTGCTCTAACGACACGGCAAGCGTCTCGTCCTTGAGCTTGGTGCGGAAGGAGGCTTGGGACTCCCACTTTCCCTTATCCATCGTCTGGGCTACGGAAGTCTTGCGCATGAGCGCGATGGCGTCGCCATCTTGGGGACGAAGTTTAAGAAGATCCTCGGCCACCTGCACGGCCTCCTTGTATTGATGGGCGGCGATGTAGGCGTTGGCCAATGTCACCAAGGTATCGTGATCCTTGGGGTTGATATCGCGAATTGCCTCCCAGGCGAAAGCCGCCGTCTCCAGCAAGCCGAGGGCGGAGCAAGCCTCGGACAACATCTTGAGCGCGGCGATGTTGTAAGGGTCGGCGTGGAGCATCTTGTCCGCGTTCTCCAGCGACTTCACCGGATCCTTCTTACTCGCGAGCATGAAACCAGCCATGGTGACGGAACCCATGGCCTTGCTGAAAAACTTATTCTTGGTGTCCGCACGCTTCAGCATCGCCACACGTTGCAGGCGACGAACCGGAAGACAGCCCGGCTCTTGCTTCAGCAATTGAGTGGTTATTTCGATTACGTAATCGAAGTTGCCGCGCTGGAGTGCGACTTGAGCGTTCTCGATCTGTTTTTGCAAACGAGCTTCGAGGGAGTTGAGGGTAACTTCCTGCATAGGGATAAACAGGGAAAACACTTCAACCCAAAGCAAGGGTCAACGCTAGATTACATCCAAATCAGCCCGCGCCGCCGCCTCCAGACGATCAAGTGCCCTTCGCACCACCGCCTCGCTCTCCCCCTCCGCCAGCAATCGTAACTTCGGCTCGGTCCCGGAAAACCTGACCATGGCCCGACCTCGCTGACCGAACTCCCGGGTGATCACAGCCTGCACGGCGACCAGCGCGGCACAATCTTGCAGCGGGCGTTTCGCCTTCACCTTTAGGTTGCGCTGGCCCTGCGGGAACTTTGCCAAGGCGCTTCGCAGCTCGGAGAGCGGGCGACCGCTCTTTTTCATCACCGCCAAAACGCCAAGCGCGGCCGCCAAACCATCACCGGTCGGCGACATGTCCAAATTGATGATGTGGCCGCTCGACTCACCGCCCAGCCTGGCTCCGCACTCGCGCATCCGCGCCAGCACGTAGCGGTCGCCAACATCCGTGCGCTCTACCCGGCCGCCGGCGCGCTGCAACGCCGCGTCAACACCGAGATTGCTTTGCACCGTCACCACGAGGGTGCGCTCGGCCAATTGGTTGCGTCCCAGGGCATCCAGCGCCAGCAGCACGAGGAGCTCGTCGCCATCCAAAACCGCTCCCGTTTCGTCGCAAAGCACGCAGCGGTCTCCGTCGCCATCGTGCGCCACCCCGAGATTCGCACCAGCCTGCCGCACGGCGGCGGCCAAGACCTCGGGATGCTCGCTGCCCACGCCGGCATTGATGTTTGATCCGTCTGGCGAGGCGGCCAGCTCGATCACCGTCGCACCAAGCCTGCGCAAAACCTCCGGGGTGGTAGCACAGGTCGCGCCGTTCGCCGTATCCGTCACCACGGTCAGTCCGGCCAACGCGCCGGCGGCGAGGTGGGAACCCATCGACGAAACATACGCGGAGGTCCCGTCCTCTTCCGCCCAAACCCGCCCCCCCTCCGCGAGATGGTCAACCGGAACATTCGGAAGCTGCGCCTCGATCAATGCCTCGTCGGCATCACTCAGCTTTAATCCGCCGCGGGCGAAAAATTTGATTCCGTTGTCGGATGCAGGATTGTGCGAAGCAGTCACCACCGCGCCCAGACAAACGCCGCTTGCCGCCACCGCACGGGCCACCGCCGGAGTGGGCGTGACGCCGAGCAACACCGGACGCATCCCGCCCGCCGCCAGCCCCGCGGCAAGTGCCGAAGCCAGACTGGCCCCCGAGGCGCGCGTGTCGCGCCCGATGTAAACGGTGCCCGAACCGCCCGCCCAACGCGCCGCAGCCTGCCCCAGCCGGGCGGCAAAGGATTCATTGATGACAGGCCCGCCATAGGGACCGCGCACGCCATCGGTGCCAAAGTATTCGCGCTTCATGGATTTTGTATAAAAAACTCGCGCGTCGCGGCGATCTTTGCGCGCACCGCGCCCCCCAGCAGCAGCTCGCGAACTTGATCCGCGCCCTCGGTCGGCTTCGCCGTCCTGCCGCAGATCCAAAGCGCCACCGCCGCGTTCAAGACAATGGTATCGACAAGTCCCGCCGGCCCCTTGCCCGCCAGCAACAACTCGACCAGGGCCAGATTTTCAACCAGGTCGCCGCCCGCCAAATCCGAGAAGTCCGATTTTGGAAAACCCAGACTTGCAGGTGTCCATACCGTATCCAAATCACGGTTACGTCCGAAACCGCGCACCCGTGTCTCGGTGGCGGTCGTCAACTCGTCCACCCCTCGCTCCTCGCCCAGCCGTCCGTGCGCGGCCAGCCCGCCGCTCGCCCCCAGCTCGTGCAGCGTATCGGCCAGCAGCGGAGTCCATCCCTCCGAAAAAACTCCTAGCAACACATGGGCCGGCAGCCCGGGGTTGATGAGCGGCCCCAGCACGTTAAAAACCGATCTCCGGCCCTCGGCCGCAAGCAGCTTCCGGGCGGGCGCGATGTGCTTGAACGCCGGATGAAATGCCTGGGCGAAGAAAAACACATAGCCGAGCTCGGCCAGCGCGGAGCGCAGCTTCTCCGGCGATGCCTCAAGACGGAAACCTAGGCCCGCCAGCAAATCCGCGCTTCCGCACTTGGAGGTGATGCCCCGGTTGCCGTGTTTCATCACGGGCACTCCGGCGCAGCTGAGAGTGAGCACGACCAGACTTGAGATATTAAACGCTCCGGTGTGGTCGCCGCCCGTGCCCACGATGTCGATGGCCCGATCCGCCCATGCCTCCACGCCGGGATTCACCGCCCGGGCCCGAAACGCACGAGCGAAAGCAGCGACCTCACCGACTGTTTCCCCCTTATCCGCCAAAGCCCGTAAAAAATCCGCCTTCGACGCATCACCCACACCGGCCTCGGAGAGCAAAGCGGCCGCCAGCTCGATCTCCTCGCGCCCCAGCTCTCGTTTATGGCGCAACTGCAGGGTAAGTTCGGCGAGCGAGGTCATGATGTAGTCGCCAGAAATGGCCGTATCTTGCAGGCTAGGGAAAGCATAAACTCGACACCTCGTTCCGACCCTGAGAGCGCTTTACCGTGCATCGCCACTTGATCGCCTTCATTTTCCTGCTGCTCAGTCCCCTCGCAGCGCAAACTCCGACTGCTTCGCCCGCATCGCCCGCCACGCCGGCGGTGGTGATCGCGACCAAGGCAAGCCCCGCAGCCGCAACGGTGCTGCCCAAGGCGACCGACTCCGTCATTCTGGGTCTGGTCGAAGGCATCACCGAGTTTCTGCCCGTTTCCTCCACGGGACACCTCATCATCACCACGCACCTGCTCGGGCTGGATGGCGACGCCGTGGTTGGCAACGACCGCAAGGGCCGGCCGATGACGCTCAAGGATGCAGCCGATACCTACACGGTTATCATTCAAGTCGGAGCAATCGCCGCAGTCGCGCTGCTCTACTGGAGTCAACTCTCGCGCATTTTGGCCGGGCTGGCCGGCAAAGATCCCGCCGGCATACGTTTGCTGCGTAATATCATACTCGCCTGTATTCCGCCTGTTCTCACCGCACTGGCGTTTAAAAGCTTCATCAAAACCAAACTCTTCTCAATCCCCACGGTCGCCGGTGCACTGCTCGCCGGCGCTCTTTTGATGTTGTTTGCCGAGTGGTGGCGCCGGCGAGCCGAGGCACAGGCCCCCGCAACCGCCTCGGCCCCCGAATTGACGGGTGCAGATCTGACTCCCCTACAGGCGCTGACCATCGGCTTCGTGCAGTGCCTGGCGCTTTGGCCCGGCATGAGTCGCTCGATGACCGCGATGGTGGCAGGCTATTTCGTGGGGCTCCGCCCCGTGCGGGCCGCCGAATTCAGCTTTCTGCTCGGTCTGCCCCTGCTCGGAGCGGCGGCGGCCAAAGACACCCTTGATGGCGGAGGCGCGGTGCTGAATGCGTTCGGCTGGTTCAATATCAGCATCGGTCTGATTGTGGCCTTCACCAGCGCCGCCCTGGCGGTAAAAATCCTTGTTTCTTTTCTTAATAAACACGGGCTCGCCTCATTTGCTTGGTATCGCATGGGCCTCGCGATGGCCTTGGGCTTCATATTTATTTTCTGAAACACTTGTGTCATCGCACTTGACCAGCGCACTACCGAGTCTTAATCCAATCAACTTTTACTAACTTTCAACCCGCGCCGGAGAGATCCGCCGCACCCTCCCTTAACCCGCCCTCATCATGGCCAATCCGAAACGCAAGCAATCCAAACGCCGCAGCGCCAACCGCCGCGCTGCCAACGCCTTCAAGGCCCCAGAATACGCCAAGGACCCGACGGACGGCACCGCTTTCCGCCCTCACCACGTCAATGCCAAGAACGGCATGTATCGTGGCCGCCAGGTGCTCGACGTCACAGTCTGAGCGTCTTGATAGCCATCAAGACCACGCGCTGATTTACTCCGATGGGCACGCCCACCGGCCCCATCGGCCACATCGCGGTAGACGCCATGGGCGGCGACCTCGGCCCTGTAGAGGTCGTGGCCGCCGCAGGTTTGGCGTTGAATGATTCGGCGCTGCTAAGCGACCTGATTTTGGTCGGACAACCCGACTTGCTGATTCCGCTGCTCAAGGAGCACGGCCTGTCGGACAACCCTCGCCTGCGTATCCACGCAGCCTCGGAAGTTGTCACCATGGAAGACAAGCCCCTGCAGGCGTTTCGCCGCAAGAAGGATTCTTCGATGGGGAGAGCCATCGAGCTCATTAAAGCTGGAGAAGCGGGTGCTGTTGTCAGTTGTGGCAACACCGGAGCCCTCATGGCTGGAGGTGCGATCCGGTTGCGCACCCTCGACGGCATAGACCGTCCCGCGCTCGGTGCGGTTATCCCTCGCGCAAATGGCTACTTCATCTTGATCGATGCGGGTGCCAACCCTGAGGCAGAGCCCCGGCATCTGGTTCATAATGCACTCCTCGGCAGCCACTACGCCCGACTGATCCTGGGCGTTGAGAAACCTCGCGTCGGACTGCTCACCATCGGCACCGAAGAAGGCAAAGGCAACGCACTCACCAGCGCCACGCACGAAATACTCAAACGCTGCGGAGAAGTCATCAACTACGTCGGCCCCACCGAGGGCTTCCAGGTTTTTACCGACCACTGCGATGTGGCCGTATGCGATGGCTTCACCGGCAATCTTTTGCTCAAAAGCTGGGAGTCCCTCGCCAAATTCTTCACCGGCACGCTTAAGGAGGAGCTCACGGCCAACCCGCTTCGCATGGCGGGCGCCGTCCTGGCCCGAGGTGCGTTCAAGCAAATGAAGGCGCGAATCAACCCCGAGCGCTACAGCGGCGCCCCATTGCTCGGTTTACGCGGCAACGTCCTGAAAGCCCACGGTTCCAGCAACCGCCACGCGCTGCGCCACGCCATCCTCGCCGCCGACAAGGTCATACGCGCCGATTTCCTGGGCCAGGTTTCACGCGACGCCGTTCTCCTCAACACCTTGTCCGCAGCGCCCCAAACCACCAACGTGTCCGGCACCCCCGCGAACACGGATTCGTGAGACGCCACCTAGACGCCATGCTCGCACACGCCATAATCGGATCCGGTTCCTTTGCCCCGACCCGGATCGTAACCAACGAAGATATGTCGCGCATCGTCGACACTTCCGACGAATGGATAGTCACCCGCACTGGCATCCGGGAGCGCCGCTTCGCATCTGACACCGAGTCCACTTCCTCCATGGCTGCGGCCGCCGCTTCGGCCGCGTTGCTCGACGCAGGCGTGAAAGCCGAGCAGATCGATTTA
This sequence comes from Verrucomicrobiota bacterium, assembly GCA_041179405.1. GTDB lineage: Bacteria > Verrucomicrobiota > Verrucomicrobiia > Opitutales > Opitutaceae > IMCC26134_A. The sequence continues at coordinate 7,067 of JBEGTN010000108.1, read as the reverse complement.
CTCATTATCGCGACCTTGACGCCTGATTTGCCCATGCCGGCGACCGCGTGCCTGGTTCAAACCATACTGGGTATACCCTCAAAAGCGGCCTGCTTTGATGTCAACGCCGCCTGCACGGGGTTTGTCTATGCGTTGGATACCGCTTGGGCGATGCTTGCCTCCGGCCGCTATCAACATGCCCTCGTGATTGGTGCGGAGAAAATCTCCAGCTTGATTGATTGGAAAGATCGCACGACCTGCGTGCTCTTCGGCGATGGCGCAGGCGCAGTTGTCATAGGCCCCGCCCCTGAAGGATCTACGGGGCGTTTTATAGGCTCAAAACTCGGAGCCATTCCCGGGACCAGTTCCGTCCTGATGGTGCCGGGCGGAGGGAGTTCACCCGCTCAGACCGACGCCGCCCGCTTCATCACCATGAAGGGCAAGGAAGTCTTCAAGCTCGCCGTCCGTGCCATGGACGACGTGGCGCGCGACATCCTCGCCGCCCACGGCATCGCTGCGGCGGATATAGCTTGCATCATTCCGCACCAAGCGAACCGGCGCATCATCGATGCAATCTCTCAATATCTTGAGGTGCCGATCGAGCGCTTCTTCATCAATGTAGATCGCTACGGCAACACCTCCGCTGCCTCGATCCCCATCGCCCTGGATGAGGCCCGTCGAGCGGGAAGAATCAAATCGGGAGATCTTGTTCTTCTGGTGGCGTTCGGGGCGGGCTTGACCTATGGAGCCACGCTGGTTCGCTTCTAATTCGACTTATGTTAAAGCCCTTCGCGCCGCGTCGTCTCGCATACCTGCTATCATTTATCCTCATGTGCGTCGCTAGCGGCGCCTTGAGAGCAGACTTGGTCTGGGATGCCAGAAATGGCTGGCACGCCGATGGCGGAGTTTTGTCGGCATACTTCGCCAGCACAGAAGGCCGCTCGGCCAAGGAGATCATGGACAAAGCGCGCAAAGCGGAAGAATCCGGATCAACAGGAACTGCCCTGTCGGCCTACAAACGCGTCTATAAAAAATTTGGCAGCTCGGTCTTTGCAGCCGAGGCACTATTCCGTTCGGCCCGCATTTACGAACAACGCCGCCAATATACCAATGCGTTCAAAAACCTGCAACGCATCGTCACCGAGCATCCGAACTTCCCCCGCTTTAAGGAAGTGCTGGGCGCCCAATACCAGATCGCCAACGCACTGACCGAAGGAAAACGTCCGCGTTATTTCGGTATAATTCCCGGCTTCAAGCAAAGAGACAAGGGCATCGAGGACTACGAGATACTCGTGAGCAACGCGCCTTACAGCGAATATGCCCCCTTGGCACTCATGAACACTGCCCGGGCTCAAAGTGAGTTCGGCGATAAAGACATGGCGATCGATGCCCTCGACCGGATGATCAACAACTACCCGGATAACTTTTTGACTGCCGATGCCTATTTGAAACTCGCCGCAGCCCAAGCGGAAATCACCCAGGGTCCGCCCTACGATCAAGCCTCCACCCAACAGGCCATGACCTATTTTCAGGACTACTTGATCCTGTATCCTGGTGAATCCGATGCGTCCGTCGCGACCAAAGGCTACAACGACACGCGCACCATGCTGGCCGAGAGCAAAATGACCATCGGTGACTTCTACTTTTTCAAACGTAATAACCGGGTTGCGGCCAAAGTCTTTTATAACGAAGCGGTCACCATTCATCCCGACTCCCCCGTTTCCGAACGCGCCCGCAAACTCCTGGCCCGCATCGACGCCATCGACGCCGGTCAAGCACCTGCTCCGGGTGCGGCCAGAACTGCTCCCCGCGCAAAACGTCTTTGGTTTTTCTAAACTGATACGCGATCAATCCGCCGCCGTTTCGCTACCACTCCAAGACTTCGATGCATCGCACATTGGGAATCCTGCTACTTGCCATGGCTATGCTATCCAGCACGGCCTGCTCACACTATCGCATGGGCACCGGGTCGGATCGGCCGTATGAAAGCATATTCATTCCAGCGGTCGAAACTCAGGGTGTAATGCCCCAGTCGGCTGCGATATTTACGACACAGCTGCGCGAGACTTTCATCAAGGACGGGAGACTGCGCGTCGTAAATACTCCACAAGAAGCGGATGCAATTCTCAGTGTAAAACTAGGTTCATTGAAGCGTGAACGTCTGACCGCACTGCCCAATGACACCGGTTTAACACGGAAATTCGGACTCCAGCTCAACGCGAGTTGCACCCTCACCCAGGCCAAAGACGGCAAAGCCTACTTCACCGATCGCCCCTTGAGTGTTGAGCGGCAAATATTTTCCGAAAGCGGAACCGGTCTTACCGCAGCCACCATTGTAGCCGCACAGCAAGTCCAGGCCGAATACCAGATCGTGCCCCAACTTGCCGCTCCTCTTGCCGAACAAGCACGTAGTGCTGTGCTTGATACTTGGTGAAGTTATATCGGGGGATTTATTCCGGGTGAGTCGAACCTGCCACGACCAGATCCAGATCAAATTCAACCGCGAGCTCTTGCCCTGCGCCACTAGCAAACAGAGATTCCTAAAGTGCCAAACCGCCCCCTACTCGCTCCCTCTCTACTTGCCGGCAAGCACACGCGCTTGGCAGAAAGCGCGCTGCAAGTAGCCGCTGCTGGTGCGCCCTGGCTTCATCTTGATATCATGGACGGGCACTTTGTGCCCAACCTGACCTTCGGGCCTCAAATGATCGCGGAACTACGGCGTGAAACCCCGGATCTTTTCTTCGACGTCCATCTGATGCTCGATCAGCCTCAGCTCTACGCAAAGGCGTTTGCTCAGGCCGGTGCCCAACTGATCAGTTTTCACATTGAACCGCTAATAGATCATGGGGCTTTGCTGAAGGAAATTAGAGATCTGGGCTGCCAAACGGGCATAGTGCTCAACCCCGACACTCCGCCCCAAGCTGTCCGTCACCTTCTGGGTGCAGTTGACCTCGTTCTTGTCATGACCGTCCAACCCGGGTTCGGAGGACAACCGTTCCGGCGCGATATGCTGCCCAAATTAACTTGCCTGGATAATTGGCGTCGTGAGGAAAACCTACCCTTCAGGTTGGAAGTGGACGGCGGAGTCGATCTCGCAACAGGTCTCGAATGCCGTGCATGCGGCGCTGACACATTTGTGGCCGGAACCGCATTTTTCAAAGCCCCTGATCGAGCAGAATTTGTGCGTCAAGTCGCCAACTGGTAAACGATCCACTGAAGCAATCGCCTATTTGCCAGAACGGGCCAGCTCGCCCGCCCTAAGATACTGGGCGCGAAACTTCTCGCCCAGCTCCTTGGCAAGTTTCAACTCCTCGACTTTATCCTTTGCCTTGAGCGCGGCTTTGATCCGACCAAGCGACTGCGTATAATCAACGGCACCAAGATCTGAAAACGCAGCCATTGCCTGGGGTGGCATACCTGCGGCGACGATATCCCTCCATGCGGCGACCAATTCCGGCTGCGAATCCAGGCACATCACCCGGATGATGAATCGTAATTCGCCGAAAAGCCCGGCCGTCCACTCGGGACGGTAAACCAATGGATTTCCAATTTGGTAGGGTCTTTCTTCCGGATCGCTGCGCAAGACCTCAAGCCCGGCCGCTCCGTAGACGTCCTTACGCACCGGTAATCGCCTGAGCGCGAAACGAGTCGGCCCTCCGGGTGTGCCAGGCTTTTGATTCCAAAGGCGTTGCCCTTCACTTGAGAGCACATACTCGATGAATGCACGCGCAGTGTCCTCATTGGGTGAACCACGGAGCAAACCGATCGGATCCACGGCATAAACCGTTCCACCTTGCGATGAAGCATACCCCATACGCCCGCTACCCGAGCGCCTTTCGAGCGCCTCAATCTGTTGCCGTCCGTAAAAATCAATACACATGCCCACCGCGCAGTTCCCGGCAGCGACATCAATCGGCACCTTTTGGGCACTATCTGTAAAGTAACGGGAATTAGCCGATATCTGCTGCAACAACCTAAGCCCCTCCAACCAACCTTCCGCCACTGCACCTTGCTCTGCCAAGCGCTTATCTGAATCCGATGTAAACTGCGTTGTCGCGAGTCGGGCATCCACCACACGATGGATCTGCTGCTGTAACACATTTTCAAACGCCTTGTTCATGGAGCCGCTTTTGGTTGGATCAGCCAACGCCACCTGTCCCATAAGACGCGGATCAGCTAGATCGGTCCACTGACAGGGTGGTGAGACTCCAAGGCGGGCCAAAGAATCCCGATTATAGACTATTCCAAATGAACAAAACGCGGCGCCAAACCATCTTCCCTGTGGATCGCGGACATCATCACCTGCGTATTTGGCCGGAAACACACTGTCTTGAAACCAGTCAGAATGGACAGTTTCCAGTCCGCTAGAAACAAGCCGGCCGGCCCCAGCCTGAACAATGAAATCGTAAGAGCCACCACCGAAAAAAAGGTCGATGCCGCATCCCACTGAAGAGGCCAAGAACGCCTCGCGCGCCGCTTTCGCCTCTGGCGATGCATCCCTTGCCAATCGCCCATCTGCGAACGAAGAAGCGACTACGGTGCTCCACGGACGACCCAATTTTCCCGTCCAATAATTCCGAAACGAACCGTTGTATTCACCCTCAAGATACTGGGCGATTTCGCTCGTTCCGCCAATCAATCTCCAATCAAAAGTAACCGTTTTACCCGTCCTGGTGAGATACCATTTCTTAAAACCAGCTTCGAACTCATAGCGTATGGCCTCGTTATGCGGTGAGATTATCACCAAAGCTCGATCCGACTTTGTTTCGTCCGACAATGCTCCGGTTCGTAGCCAAAAGGGCAGCGCCAAAACTGCCAGTAACAATAACAAAAGCGTAATATTTCTTCTCATTGCACGTCTCGGACTAGCGTTCTAAAACCACTACATCTTGCATATCTACGCAGGCGAAAAGCTCCCCCAATATTCCTGCATTAGTAGTTAGGTGCCTCGGATTTAGCTCAAATACCTTCAAAACAGGACCAGACGTTACAAAGCCGTATTGCGCCACTTCACCCAGATAAATCGACTCCCCAATCCGTCCACGAACACAATTACTATCGGATTTATTCTGACTTAATCGCCAGCACTCTGGACGTATTGAAAGCGTTACGCGGGCACCTATTGCAAGTCGTGCTGTAGCATCCCCCAGCACACCGTTGAATCGTCCGATCTCACTCTCAACAGCCACTATCCCATTCGAGGTCGTGACGACTTTTCCTTCAATGAAATCCGTTTCACCTATGAAATGCGCCACCGCTCTAGAATTGGGACGGCAGTAAACTTCGCGCGGTGAACCCACCTGAAGAATATGGCCTGCATCCAGTATTGCCATACGATCCGCAATTGAAAGCGCCTCCTTTTGATCATGGGTCACATAAACGGTGGTAAGTTTGAACTCTTTGCAGACCCGTCGTATCTCCGCTCTCATTTCCAGCCGTAGTTTAGCGTCGAGATTAGAGAGAGGTTCATCTAGTAGCAGACAACGGGGTCGAACGACCAGTGCTCGCGCTAAAGCCACACGCTGCTGTTGCCCCCCAGAAAGCTCGTTCGGTTTGCGGTTCGCATACTTTCCCATACGGACCGACTCAAGTGCTTCATTTACTCGGCGATCTATTTCCAATCGATCCACCTTTCGTTCAACTAAACCAAACGCGACATTTTCAGACACGTTCAAATGCGGCCAAAGCGCATAACTCTGGAACATCATGCCCGTATTACGCTTATGCGGTTCAAGACGAGTCACATCGTCAGCATCAAAAGATATCTGCCCCTCCTCAGGGATATAAAAACCAGCAATACTTCGCAACAAAGTAGTTTTGCCGCAACCACTCGGACCCAAAAGAAAAAAAAGCTCCCCTGCCCCTATGGTGAGATCCAAGCCATGCAATGCGGTTGTCTGACCAAATCGCTTCGTTAGTTTTGAAATGCCGATGGTAATCATACGTTGCACACAGTTGCTTCGCATCAACAGCAACTTCAGCAAATAAACTGAGTCAAAATAATTGCCAATTTGATTGAAAAGGAATGCTCAACTTTTGCGTTCATGAGCATAACCAGACTTGATCCTGCGAATTCTAGAACCAATTTACTCTAACTATCTTCACCATGCCTACCGAAAAACTCACAACCAACGCCACTTCAGCCGCAGTTCACGCTGACCTAGACTCGGTCTTGGTCACTGAGGTCGATATCAAAAAACGCATCAAAAAGCTCGGCGCTGAAATAACCGCACTCTATGGTCAGGAAGAAATTACCATAGTTGCAGTCATTAATGGAGCAATTCTGTTCACCGCTGATTTAATTCGGCATATTGAAAACCCCATTCGTTTAGACTGCATACGTATCTCCAGCTACCGCAACGATACCAAATCCGTCGGTAAACCACAGGTCCTAGGACACCTTTCTTTAGATCTCGCAAACCGGCACGTCCTGCTAATTGACGATATTCTGGATACAGGAAAAACCCTGTCCATGCTAGTGTCTATGATTCAAAAGATGCACCCCGCAACCGTCCGGACCTGTGTGCTCCTGGATAAACGAGGCCGACGTGAGGTTGAATTCGAAGCCGATTTGGTCGGTTTTCAAATTCCTGATAAATTTGTCGTGGGTTACGGTTTAGATTTCGCCGAACGCTACCGTAATTTGCCCTGCATTGGAGTTCTAAAATCGCATCTCCAAAATCCACCCGAATGGGCCTGATCAAACCTCGCTACAGTTTATTTACCCTCTAAAACCCGTTTCAACCAACCTCGGATTGCACGGATTGACACGGATAAAAACATATACCCCAAAACGGCAGTAGAAACCGCGGATTTGACGGATGTGCGCGGATACCAAAAAATAGCCAAATAACAGACACCTGCTGGGTAAATTACTTTGGGTGATATTTTTTCTGTATCCTGTTTTATCCGTGCTATCCGCGTAATTCGCGGTCGGTTTGAACTGCGGTTTTTAGGATATACGGAATAATCATGATGCAGAATCGCCCCACCTGCTGTGAAGTTTTGTCATTTTACTCTTAACTTCTGCTATCCGTATTCTTCCGTGATATCCGTGGTTAACAATGCTGTTTCTGTGTTCGCTACGA
>JBEGTN010000107.1:0-2561 GCA_041179405.1 Verrucomicrobiota bacterium | reverse complement strand
CGGCGACGAAGGGGACAGCGAGAAATGCTGGCGGTGCCGGGAAAGGTGGCGCGGGCGGCGGCGCGGACAACAACAGCGTGTTTAATTTGAGGCGTGCGACGATTTGACGTCAGAGCGCTGACAGAATTCTTAACAGGGCTACGCCGGCTAGGGATAAGATGGGGAAACGTTGCGAGCCAGCCGGTTAACGCGGCTTGTCAAGGGTCACGGCCTGTCGTCTTCGGATAAATTTTCAAGAATTTATCGCATGACCCCGTCGGCATTATCGCTCTTTATTAACAATTAACGCCTCGACCCGAATGGCGCTTAGTTAACCCGAGTTCCGCAGTTGGAGCGCTTGGCTGAAAAACTTTCAGAGGAGAGGCGTTTTCTGGCGGCGGGCACTTACGAGGGAAACGCCGTTTTCGGAGCGATGTAGTGCCGAACACCCCATTGAGGGGAAGTCGGGTTTCTGCGATACTGCCGGGCATGTTCCTACGGCGTAAAACCAAGTCGGCGCGCGGGGTCGGTTATAGTTACTGGCACTTGTGCCAGACGGTGCGCACCGCGCGCGGCCCGCGTCAGCAAGTGGTCGCCTCGCTCGGCAAACTCGACCAGTCCGAACTGGCCGTCCTGCGCGGTGGCTGGGACGACCTGCCTTTCCTGCTGCGCGGCGAGACTCCGCCGCCCCGTCCGTTCACCGCGCCTCTGCCCGGTCTCGGCTCGGCGTGCGATGCGGCAGGCAACTCCGACCATGCGCCGCGTTGGGAACCGGCCGATCTGCGGGCCTTGCGGGTGGAGCGCAGCCGCGACTTCGGCGAGTGTTATCTGGCCCTCTCGCTTTGGCACCGCCTCGGCCTGGACTCGCTGCTCGCCGGGCTTTTGCCTGCGGGGCGTGAATCGGTCGGCTGGGCGCATACCGCCGCGCTGCTCACCGTCGCCCGGTTTTGCGCGCAACGCTCCGAACTCGGCGTGGCCGAGCACTGGTATGACACCACCTCGCTCGACGATCTGCTCGGCATCGACACCGGGCTGGTCAACGACGACCGGCTCTACCGCTCGCTCGACCAGCTCGGCGAACACAAGGACGCGTTGTGCGGCCATCTGATGACGCGTTACCGCGAGTGGTTCGGCGTTAACTTCGAATTTTTGCTCTACGACGTGACCAGCACCTACTTCGAGGGCGAGGCGGAGCGCAACCCCCAGGCCCAACGCGGCTACTCGCGCGATCAACGCAGCGGCAACAAGCAGGTTTGCATCGGTCTGGTCTGCACCCCCGAGGGCCTGCCACTCAGCTTCGAGGTGTTCGCGGGCAACCGCGCCGACGTGAGCACGGTCGAGGACATCGTGCGTGTAATGGAAAACAAATACGGCCAGGCCAAACGCATCTGGGTGATGGACCGGGGCATGGTCTCCGAGGCGAACATCGCCTTCCTGCGCGAGCGCAAAGCGCGTTACCTGGTCGGCACGCCGAAGAGCTGGCTGCGCGCCCACGAACAGACTTTGCTCGAACAATCCGATTGGAAAATGGTGCAGGACGGGCTGGAGGTGCGCCTGGTCGAGCAGCCCGACGGCGAGCCGGGCGAGCGCTACGTGCTCTGCCGCAGCGGCGCGCGAGCCGAGAAGGAGCGCGCGATGCTCGGGCGCCAGAGCGAGCGGCTGACCGAGGAGTTGATCAAGATCGACGCCTGGTTGCGCCGCGCTCCGCAGACCGATCAGGAAACGGTGGGCCGCCGGATCGGCCGGCACCTGGGCAAGTATCCCGCCGCCGCCGCCATCGTAGTGGCGGAGGTTTTACGCGATGCGCAAGGCCGGGCCGCCGGCCGGCGCATCAGCAGCCGGCTCGACGCCGGGCAAAAGGCGCACCGCCAAAAGGGCGCATATCTGTTGCGCACCAACTGCGAGGAGAACGATCCGGCCTTGTTGTGGAAATGGTATATCCAGCTCACGCAGGCCGAGGCGGCGTTTCGCACCGCCAAAAGCGACCTGGGGCTGCGCCCGGTGTTTCATCAAAAGGAGCACCGGGTGCAGGCGCATATCCTGGTCTGCTTCCTCGCGCTGGCACTCTGGCGCACGCTCGAGCAGTGGATGCACTCCAAGGGACTGGGCACTTGCGCGCGGCAGTTGGTCAAGGAAATGGCCGGGATTAAAAGCGTCGACGTCGTCGTGCCGGTGCGCCGCGCCGGGACGACGACCGAACTGCGCTTGCGCGTGGTCACCACCCCCGAGCCGGCCATCGCCCAGCTGCTCGCTCACCTCGGTCTGCGCCTGCCCAAGGGCACCCGCGAAATCAGCAATGTAGTGCCGAAAATCACCCTTTAAATTACGCAAATAACTGAATATCAACAAAACCATCTTCCGAACTGCGGAACTCGGGCTAGCCTAAACCCGTCCACCCAACTCCTTGCCATGGCGCGCGCAAAGTCCTCCCCCGCATTCCCCTCCCCGTCTTCCGTCACTATCGGCGTCGAGGCCAAGCTTCCGACCTGCTGGGCGTCATCATTTCCGTGGGCTACCGGGTAAAATCGCGGCGGGGCACGCAATTCCGTATCTGCGCCACCCATCGGTTGCGGGGAATACAT
>JBEGTN010000106.1:0-2911 GCA_041179405.1 Verrucomicrobiota bacterium | reverse complement strand
TGAGGGAATACGATTCTATACTGGGTAATTTGCCACTATCGAGGCGACGAAGAAGCGACGAAGGACAGAGGTCGAAGGGCAGGAACGACGAAGGGCTGACTTTGGAGGCGGGGCCGAGCTGGAGCTCGGCGTTCCCAGGGGGAGAGCGGACAGTGCTTCTGGTTATTAGCTACTAGTATTCTCACACTTTATGTCTTTAAAAAAACTGGCGGTCGGGGCTTGGGCGCTGGCTTGTCGGCAGTTGGAAAAAAGGGAGCGGGGGGCGTGGACCGGAGTGGCTCGTGGTGAGAATCTAAATTTGAGGTCGCTCCGGGTGGCGCTGGTCAAACAGAGCACGTATTGCGATCTTTACGCGGACCCGGCGGCGACTTCGCCGTATGATTTGCTGGCGTCGTCCTGGCACCGGACGGGGCCGATTGGGCTGTTTTTAGGCTGCACGTCGCGTTTTATCATCGTGCGGGCGGAGGACGCGCCCGAGTGCAGGGTGTGGGAGGCGAAGCTCGCTTACGAACAAGGCGCGGGTGAGCGCGGCGAGCGGTTTCCGCGCATACGAAAGGCTCAGTCACTGGTCGCGGTGGCGGCGGATACGGTGGATTGGGCGGAGTTTGTTGTGGTGATCGCGCTTGAAAATGCGGTGCCCGCAGCGGTGACGGCGCGTTATCCGGGGGTGCTGTGGTGCACGATGTTGGAGCACCACCGGATGCGGCCGTATCGCGCCTATCTGGCTAAAGCGCCGCCGGGCTATGCGGTGTTTCTCAATCTGCGTATGGGGCCGAATCCGGTGTCGCTTTTCCGGAAGCCGCATGTGGTCGATTTCCCGTATGGGCTGAATAGGGCGGGGGGGCTCGCGGAGATCTACCAGCGTGACGCCAAGGCGGCTTGCGGTGTAATGCTGGAGGATAATCAGGATGCGGCGGTGCTGGGGCCTTTGCTTTCGGCGCGAGGCATCGAGTGGACGCAGGGCGGGGTGCCGGGCGGCAGTCTGGTGGATTATCATAAAAAACTGGCGGGGTGCCGGATTTTACTGGCGCCGCGTAGTGCCCGTCCGCTCGGGGGCCTGGCGGCTCTGGATGCGGCGGCGATGGATTGCCTGATCGTGGGGCGGGGGGCGGATTGCTGGAATCCTTACCTTATCTTGCCCGACCTAGACATAGGCGATCCGGCGAGAGCGGTGGCGCGGGTGGCGGAATTGCTCGCCGATGAGGGAGAGTTTCAGCGCCTCTTAACGATGCAGCGCGCGAGGATGGCGTGGTTCGGCTGGGAAAGACCCTGGCGACAACTGCTGGCGGCGCGGCGGAAGCTGCTAGTGCTTGATTGCAGAAATAAGCGTTAGTCTAACGGGCGCTTTTGGCTGGGGCCGTCGTTGCCGGAAAAGATATGTGCCGTTGGCACACCTTCTTTCCCGTCGCCTTGGCCGCAGTCAAAATCACTCCGCCATTTTATCGCTTATATCCGCAATCAAGCACTAGCCTCAGACATCCTGACTTCGAGGAAGCAGGGTGAGCCGACACCCACCGCCAAAGTAGGGGGAGCTTCCAGCTCCCATCCGTAAACCCGGGAGCAAGATGCTCCCGCCACCCTCGCCCAGACCACCGAAAACCCGGCTCATCTCACTTCCTCGCCCATTATCTTTTCCCTCAGGGGGGCAGGATGTCTGAGCCTCTAGGCGCTATCGGACTGACTATGGAGACGGAGCCGAGCTGGAGCTCGGCGTTCCCAGGGGGGGGAACAGAGCTACTCGCAACTGACTCCTCACGACTCGCGGCTCGACACGCACTCGTCGCGACTTTTCCTTCCTAATCATGTCTCGAAATAAATCCATTCCTTCTGTGCTTTTGGCGACCGAGTCTCTTGCGCCAGGGAACGGAGGCATTTGCCGCGTGGCGCGGTTAATGGGGCGCGTGCTGGCCAAGGACCACGCGCAGGGGCTGATCCGTATGGAGGCGGTGGCGTTGAGCGATACGAAGCAAAACGCGGGGTTGTGGCCGTTCCCTGTAACCGCTTGTGAGAAACACAGGCTCCGTTTCGTGTGGGCGGTGCAACGGGCGCGTTGGCGTCATACGCATGTGATTTACGATTTTGCGGGCATGGGGCGGGCGCATCATCTGCTGGGACGGATTAATCTGCCGTATGCCACCTGGATGCATGGCATCGAGGTATGGGAGGGTGCCCGCAAGGATCATCTTAAGAGCGTGCAGAATGCGAATTTTTTGCTGACGAACTCGGCTTTTACACGTGGCCGGTCGAATGCGCTCTATGGTGGATTGGACAAGGCCAATCTTTGCTGGCTGGCGACCGAGGAAGATACTCCCGGACCGCTGCGGGAACGCCCGCCCGGGCATACGGTCATGATTCTGGGACGTATGGACAAGTCCAACGTCGCACGTTACCGGCGCTACAAGGGGCATGAGCAATTGATCGAGTGCTGGCACGAGGTGGTGCGCGAGGTGCCTGACGCGAGGCTTTTGATTGTAGGCGGCGGGCCGGGCAAACCGGAGGTGATGGAGCTGGCGAAGGCCTCGCCAGTGGCTGATTCAATTGAATTCCGCGGGTTCGTGCCCGACTCGGACATGCCGGCCATCTTCGCGGAGTCGGATGTGTTTGCCATGCCAAGTCGTGGCGAGGGCTTCGGTTTGGTTTATATCGAGGCGATGCGCAACCGTCTGCCTGTGCTGGCCTCCAAACATGACGCCGCGCCGGAAGTGAACATCGAGGGCGTGACCGGTTACAACGTGGACCTCGATCAACATGACCAGCTGCCGGCACGAATCATTTACTTGCTTAAAAATCCGGACGCGGCGCGTGCTATGGGCGAAGCCGGCGTGGAGCGTTGGAATAAACACTTCCGCTTCAGTGCATTTCGCGATCGTTTTCACCCGATGATCAGGGAGTGGTTGAAGGTAGGTTAGCG
>JBEGTN010000105.1:0-3891 GCA_041179405.1 Verrucomicrobiota bacterium | reverse complement strand
CTAGGGCGTGTCTGGTGCCGTAGAGGCGAATACCGTCGTCACTCCGGGCGACGGGCGACGTGAGTAAGGGAGAGGACGCGCAGGGCATCTTTGGCGCGAGGCACACGGAAACGCAGGGCGTAGGGAAAACGACGCAACAGGACGATGCGCACCTCTTCCTTGCGCTCGCGAAAAGCACGCGGATGGGAGGCGAGGCGGCTGCGAGCCTCTTCCAGGCAGGTCAGGAAGTCGATGGCCAGAGCCGGCCGAATGGCTTCGTAATGCGCCGCCACTTCGACTACATCGCGGCGATAACGGGCGGTGTCGCGCAGGTTCACGCCGCTGGAGCGAGTTTAGTTGTCCGTTTGACTGATTTTGAGCTTCGAGAGCGACGTAAAATATCGGCGCGAAGCTTGGCGATGAAAGCGCGGTGCGAGCCTTTGGCGACGAAGCGGGCGGGGTCTTCGTCCATCTCGGCGTCGCGGGCGGCGGCCTCGTAGTCGGCCGCGCCCTCGGCGTCTCCCTCGGCGGCGAGCAGGGCGGAGACGAGGCGCATCCGGGCAGAGCGGGGCAAGGCGCAGGCGGCGGCGGTCAGTTCGTCGGCGGCAGCGGCGGCTTGGGCGGAGGCGGATGACATGGCGTGGACTCTGTCCGGGTGGCGGTGACAGTCAATTCCGGGCACGGACCAGCGGGAGGTGCCCAGCGAGGGCACCGGCGAGGGAAGTTGGCGCACGCGGCGGCCCCACAGTCCCACCCTACCCTTCGGCGCTCGACGCGCAGAGTAACCTAATAGGTTACTTTAGCGGCGGGGCGTCAGGTGCCGTAGAGGCGGTCGCCGAAATCGCCGAGGCCGGGGAGAATGTATTTTTTGGCGCTCAGCTCGCGGTCGAGGGCGGCAGTGAAAATAGAGACGGTCGGGTGCGCTTTCTCGACGGCAGCGACGCCTTCGGGGGAGGCGACGATGACGACCAGGCTGAGCTCGGTCGCGCCGGCTTCTCGCAGGATGTCGAGGGCCTGCACGGCGCTGCCGCCGGTGGCGAGCATGGGGTCCACGCAGAGCACGCGTTTGCCGGCAAGCGGAGGGAGTTTGCAGTAGTAGCTACGGGCGAGGCCGGTCTGGTGGTCGCGTTCGAGGCCGACGTAGCCGACGGAAACCTCGGGGAACAGGTCGAGATAGGGCTGCACCATGCCGAGGCCGGCTCTGAGGATGGGCACGACGATCAAGCCTTCGGCGAGGATTTTGCCGGTGTGGGGCTCAAGCGGCGTATTCACGGCGTGACTACGGGTGGGGAGGTCGCGGGTGGCGTCGAGGGCGAGCAACAGGCCGAGCTGGTGCGATAGCGTGCGGAAGGTGGCGGGCTTGGTGGTGCGGTCGCGCAAGTGGGTGAGCGCGTGGTCGGCGAGCGGGTGCTGGAGGACGTGGAGCATGGGCGGAAATGTCCAATGGCGAATGACCAATGACGAATGAAAGGCGACGGCGGTTTCTGTGCTGGGAGCGACGGTCAGAGCAGGTCCTTGCGGACCTTGCGCTCGAGGAGTTTCTCGAACTCTTTGCGGAGTTTTTTCTCGTTGCCGCGAAAGGCGGGCATGAGGGCGAGCCAGGCGTAAACCTCCTCGTGGACATATTTGGGCATGGCGGGCTCCTGCTTGGCGACTCGGTCGAGGCCGCGGACGGCGAGCGTGGCGATCTGCTCGCACATGCGCTGGGCGGTGGCGGAGCTGTGCTGGCCGGCGAGACGAGTGACGTCGTCGAGGGGGGCGCGACGGGCGGCGGCGGCTTTTTTGTAGAGAGCGATGCTGTGCACGGGAACGGAGATCGTGCGCGGGTAAAAGCTGGCCATGAGGTTCCACGGATCGCCGCCGGGCTGGTCGCCGGCGGAGCGGAAATCGCTGCGCAGGATGACGGACGGGATGTCGGCAAACTTGGCAAACATGAACTCGACGACGGTGCCGCTATCGAGCTCCGGGCCATCGAAATTGAAGAGCGCAAAGTCGCAGTCGAGCAGGCTGCGGATGTCTTTGTCGCGGATGAGCTGGGGGTGGGTGCCGCGCAGCTCGAAATCCTGCGGGAGACGGCAGAGGTAACGGCCGTGGGAGGCGGCGTGGATGGCCTCGGCGAGGTAGGCGTTGCCGATCAGATGCTTGGCGGAAAACAGCTCGCCAGCGAAGTAAACGGTGAGGCTTTTCTTGGCGGGTTTGGCTGGGGTAACGCGCGACATGGGGTGTAGATGTGGCGGAAAGCAGAGAACGCGCCACAGGGCCGGCGCGAAGCGACTTAGCCGATGAGTTTACTGAGACGGGTGCGGTATTTTTTGGCGAGATCGATATTGGCCTCCATGCCGCCGGGGAGGTTTTGGCTGGTGACGAGGGGCAGCTCGTGGCCGTGGTCGCGAAGCCATTCGAGCACGCCGATCATGAGGAGGTTGAGCAGGGTGCAGCCGATGAAAGTGGACGTGGGGCCGGCGAAGCGACCGGGGGTGACCTCGGTGATGGCGTCGCCGGAGACGCCGAGGTTATCGAGGGTATAGTCGGCGATGGCGTGGAGGTTTTTGCCGCCGGGGTGGACGGTGGCGGCGGTGCTGCTCATGGCGAGGGAGGTGAGGCCGACGACGGTGAGGCCTTTTTCTTTGGCGTAGAGGGCGACCTCGATGGGGGAGGCGTTTTTGCCGGAGTTGGAGATGACAATGATAGTCTCGCCGGCGTGGAGGCCGTAGTGGTGGTGGTGGCGCTGGGCGAGGCGGGTGCCGTAGCCGACGATGTTTTCCGAAAAACCGTAGCCGGGGTCAAAGAGGCCGGTGACGGGCATGAGGCCGCCGGCGCGGCCGATGATCTCGCGGGCGATCATCTCGGAGTGACCGGAGCCGAAGGTGTGGAGCACGCCCCCGGCGGCGATAGACGCGCCGACGATCGGCACGAGCGCGGCAAGGGTCGCGGCGTTTTTCTCGCGGGCCTGGTCGAGCAGGGCGGTGGCGGTGGCGTAGTAGGAGTCGGCGAGGGACATGGACGGCTGTGGTGCGAATCAGTAGAAATAGGTGAGGCTGAGGGAGCCGAAGGCCTGGTCGTCGGCCTGGCCCTTGAACTCCTTGGTGCGAAGGGCCTGGGCGTAGGTGAACTGCCAGCTTGTAGTGCCGATGCCGATACCACCGACGAGGTCGGCGACGAAGGGTTGTTTTTCGATGGAGGGGCCGCTGGAGAACGTGTTGCCATCGAGGGTGATGTCGCGGGCGACGGCGCGGCCGTCCACCTGACCGAAAAGCCAGATGCCGAAGGGTGCCCGGCGGGCGGCGTTGGAGTCGCCGGAGGGGCGGATCAGGTTGGTGCCGAAATCGGCGGGAAGCGCATAACCGAGGCGGAAGGCGGCGCCGGTGTTGGCGTAGGTGAAGACATTGCCGAGGCTGAAGCCGGCGTGGGGAATCAAGTCGGCGCCGAGGCCGGTGCGGGCGTCGGCGGTGGAAAAGCGCCACTTGTGCTCGTAGACGAGATTCACGCCGGGCTCGTTGTCGATCTGGTTGGCCCAGCCCTTCGCGCTTTCAACGTCGATGAGCTTGTGAAAGTTATTCTGGACGAATTCACCAAGGGCCCAGTCGCCGCCGGCGACACCGAGCTGGAGCTCGACGGTGGAGAGGCGGGCGTAGGTATCGTCGGAGGTGGAACGGTAGTAGTTTTGAAAGTTAAACCCGGTGTAGAGCCAGGCGGCGTAGGGGCGGTCGGCGGGCTGGTAGAGCGGGGTCTTGGTGTCGGTCGGGGTGTAGATCTGGTGGCCGAGGGAGAGACCGAGCTTGGGAATGGCGTCGTCGCTCATGAGCGGGCGAAAGGCGCGGGAAAGGGCGCGCAGCGGACCGGGAACGGTGTCGCTGTCGAAGGCGCGGAGATTGGTGGAGAGCAGGGAGAGTTTAACGCCGTTGGTGTAGT
>JBEGTN010000104.1:0-3577 GCA_041179405.1 Verrucomicrobiota bacterium | reverse complement strand
CGTAGAATTTACCTGTGATGTTGTTTTCCCACTTGTCCGTTTTGTTGGCCATGACGCCTTCAAGCAATTGCCGTGCTATCCTCGCTGTCAAGCGGTCTGAGTTTAGGGAATAGGGGCAAGTCGCGGCGTGGCGCCCTTTTTTAGAGCCGCCTTGTGTTTGTCATAACGGAGCCTTTATTGACGAAAATATGTTGTCAGACCGGTTCTACATGCGCGGCCGTCAGGGCGGTGCCTCTTTCACCTTCATTCCCTGGTTCTTGGGAGTGTTGGTCGGGGTGTTTGTGCTGCAAAATTTACTCGAACGCTGGTTTCCCGGACTCGGTTCTTACTATCAATTCAGCGCCTTGAGCGGCACTGGTATCCGAAATGGCTACGTATGGACATTATTGAGTTACGGGTTGTTGCATGGCAGTTTCACCCACTTGTTACTGAACGGACTGGGGGTGTTCTTCATGGGCAGGCAGTTGGAGGAAACGCTGGGTCCGCGTAAGCTGATCATGCTGACTGTATTCTCGGCGTTGATCTCGGCCGGCTTTTGGCTGGCGGTGAATTACAACCGACCGGGACAAGTGGTCGGGGCATCCGGCATCGTCATGGCCTACCTCATGGTTTTCGCCTGCCTCAACCCGAGCAGGCCGATCACGTTCCTTGTTTTCTTCGTCATCCCGGTGACGATGAAACCGTTTTGGATGGTCGCGATTGCAGGAGGCATTGATCTGGTCGGCTTCCTTTGGGACGAGCTGCCGGGTGGCCCCAATGGCTGGATTGCGCACTCGGCGCATCTCGGCGGGCTGGCGGGGGGCTGGGTGTTTTACCAGGCATTCATCCTGCGGGGCGCCCGGTTGTCCCTGCCGACCATCGAGGCTCCACGCTGGGCGGGCAAGGCGGCCGCGCGGCCGCAGGCTTACAGCGTCAATTTGTCGGGCAAATCAGTGCCGGTGGTGTCTGCGGCCTCCAGTCGCCAACACCTGCGCGTCGAGGTGGACCGCATTCTGGATAAAATCAACGAGCGAGGCTTCGGCTCGCTCTCGGCCGAAGAGAAACGGGTGCTTGACGAAGCCCGCGAGGTGCTCGGCCCTCGTTGACGCGCGCCGGTTCTCGGTCCTTCTCTCCATCGACTCAATTTTCCGCACGTTTTTTAACGCAACTTTTTCTTCCGCCTCCTTTCTCAACTCTTCTCGATGCGCATTCCCCGCCGACTGTTCGCCACTCTGTTAATCGCTCCCTTGCTGGTTTTGGCCGAACCGGTCGCTCCCACCTCTCCGGCTGCGCCCGCTGCTTCCGCCAGCTCGGCGCCGGTCAGCGCGCCAGCGACCAAGGTTTCCGTTGCGGCAATCCCGGTCGCCTCAAGCGCAATCACCCCCGCCGCACCGCGTGATATCCTCGCCGCCCTGTCTGCGGATAAAAAAGAGGCGCTCCAAATGGAGGTCCGCGCCCTGGTGAAGATCCTCGAGGAGTATCACTACAACCGCGACGCCGTCCGCCCCGCCAGCTACACCGAGGTCATCCCCGACACGCTGCGCGCCTTCGACGGTCAAAAGCTTTTCTTTCTCGGCACCGATCTTGCCGAGTTTCAGGGCCAAACCCGCCCCGACATCCTCTATTGGAATCTCAAGACCCTGGGGCGCTTGGAGCCGGCCTTTCTTATCTTCAACCGCTTTCAGGAGCGCGTGCGGGATCGCGTCCAGTGGATCAAGACGCGCCTCACCGGCGATTTCGATCTCACCACCAACCAGACTTACGAACTCGATCGACGCGAGCTGGAGTGGCCCGCCGATGCCGCCGCCGCCGATGCGCTTTGGGAACGCCGCCTGAAATTCGAAATCCTCCAGGAGGTGCTGAACAAAAAGACCCTGGAGGAGTCACGCGGTATCATTTCCAAACGTTACGACCGGTTGTATAAAAACCTCGACGATTTCGCGGCCGGTGACGTCGCCGAGGCTTTTCTGAACGCCATCGCCGGTCTCTACGATCCGCACTCGACCTACTTTTCGCCCGATAACTACGAGGAGTTCGGCATCACCATGCGCCTGCAACTCTTCGGCATCGGCGCCTTGCTCGGGGTGGAGGACGATGTCTGCGTGCTGAAGGAAATCATCCCCGGCGGTCCCGCCGACCTTGGCCGCCAGCTCAAACCCAACGACAAGATCCTCGCCGTGGCCCAGGCCGACGGAGAATTTGTGGACATTGTGGGCATGAAGCTGCGCCGCATCGTGCAGCAAATCCGCGGCCCCAAAGGCACCCGCGTGCGTCTGCGTGTCCAGCCTGCCGACGCAGCCGACGCCGCCGCGCGCCGTGAGGTCGTGTTGGTGCGTGATCTCATCAATCTCGATTCCGCCCGCGCCCACGGGGCCATTTTCCAGGTGCCCGACGCTACCGGTGCCTTGCAGCCTCTCGGTGTCATTACCTTGCCCAACTTCTACGGTCGCGACCGTGCCGACGCCAAGGACCAGAACAGCGCCACCGCCGACATCGCCGAACTGATCAAAAAGATGGAGACCGCAGGCATTAAGGGCCTGGTGCTCGATCTTCGTCGCAATGGCGGTGGTTTGCTCAATGAGGCTGTCGGCTTGACTGGCTTGTTTATTCCCAAGGGGCCCGTTGTTCAAATCAAAGGCTACGATGGTGACGTGAACATCGATTCCGACGATGATCCTTCGGTCGCCTATGCCGGACCGCTGGTCGTGCTTACCTCCCGGTTCAGCGCCTCCGCTTCCGAGATCGTGGCCGGGGCTTTGCAAAACTATGGGCGCGCCATCATCGTCGGCGATACGTCCACCCACGGCAAAGGCACGGTGCAGAGCGTGCAGGAGATGCGCCGCTTTCTCCCCGGCGTAGCCCGCCTCGGGCTCGCCACCGGGGCGACCAAGGTGACGATCCAGAAATTCTACCTGCCCAACGGCGCCTCGACCCAGCGCAAAGGCGTCGTGCCCGATATCATCATTCCTTCCATTGACGAGTATCTCCCCGTCGGTGAAAGCGATTTGCCCCACGCCTTGGTTTGGGACGAGATTCCCTCCAGCTTGTTTGACGCGGCGGTGATCCCTCCCGCCACCCTGGGCGACCTCCGGGCCAAGAGTGTGCTTCGCCAGAACTCCCTGCCTGAGTTCTCCCTCCTCAAAAAAGGCATCGAGCGTTTCAAGGAACGCCAGGCGGAGAAGACGGTTTCGCTCAACCTCGAAACCCGGCGCACTGGAAAGGATTCCGACAAGGCCTTCCGCGATGAGTCCCGCACCACGCGCAAGGCGCTCGAAGCCACCGACGCCTTCGCCTTCACGGAGTTTTTCGTCTCCGCGCCGCCCGCGCCCCGCATCAAGGCCGCGCCCAAGGCCGACGACGATTCCGCTGGCGACCCCGACGAGGCGGCCGACGAAGCCGAGGCCGGCGATCAACGTTACGCCAAGATGGATATTTACCTGCGGGAGAGCCTGCGCGTGCTGCAGGACATGCGTATTGCCGCCCCCACCGTGGCCGTCGCGAAAACTCCCTGAGGAGTGACCGTGTCGGCTGTTTTCAGGGGTAGTAATTCATATCAAGCACCCCTTGGTTTTAGACTTTCCCTTGGCTCTCTGTGGCC
>JBEGTN010000103.1:0-5984 GCA_041179405.1 Verrucomicrobiota bacterium | reverse complement strand
GCCGAACTCACCGAACGTGCGCTGGCTCACGCGCTTCCCGAACTGCGCACGGAGCGCAAGGTCTTCATCACGCGCGGCGACAAGAAACTCGACCTGAGCTTGCTCAAAGCGAACGAAGCCGGCGGCAAGGGGCTCTTCACCAAGGAACTCGAGGAGGCCCTGCTACGCGGCGACGCCGATGTTGCGGTCCACAGCTGCAAAGACCTACCCGGCCAGCTTCCCGACGCGCTTGCCGTCGCCGGCTATCTGCCGCGTGAAGATCCACGCGATATGCTCATCCTGCGCGAAGGCGTCGAGACGCCCGCGCTCATCGCCACCAGCAGCCCGCGCCGTCGGCTCCAGCTCGCGATGCTGTTTCCCGAGGCGAAGTTCACCGAGATTCGTGGCAACGTGGACACTCGTCTGCGTAAAATCGGGCAGGACCACGTCGCCGACGCCACCGTGCTCGCCGCCGCCGGTCTGCGCCGCCTCGGCATCGGTGGCTGGCAGGGAGTCGTGTTTCACGCGCTCGATTGCAGCCACATGGTCCCGGCGGTGGGCCAGGCCGCCATCGCGCTGCAAACCCGCAGCGCCGACGCCGAGTGCATCCGCGCGGTTCTCGATCAGCGCACCTTCCGCGCCGTCACCTTGGAGCGCGCGTTCCAGACCGCGCTGGGTGGGGGCTGCCAGACTGCATTCGCCGCGCATGTCACCGCCGACACGCTCTGGTTTTATCACCACGAGATTGGCCTGCGCACTCTGCCGCTGAGTGACGCCGAGATCGACGCGCCGGTTGAAACCGCCCGAACGCTGCTCAAATATTTCGGATTTCAGATTTCTTAGGTAGGGACGGACCGCTGGGTCGTCCGTTTTTCGACGGCGGGCCCAGCGGTCCCGCCCTACCTTCCTCAAATTTTCCACATGTCGTCTCCCTCCTCAGGTATCGTTTATCTCGTTGGCGCCGGTCCCGGTGACCTCGGCCTTGTCACGTTTCGCGCGAAGGAACTCATTTCAGTCGCCGACGTGCTCGTTTACGACTACCTCGTCCACCCCGAGTTGGTGAAATGGTGTCGCGCCGACTGCGAGATTTTCTACGTGGGTAAAAAAGCCGGCTTCCACTCCGTGCCACAGGATGAGATCGAAGCGCTGCTCGTTACCCACGCCAAGGCCGGTAAGAAGGTCGTGCGTCTCAAGGGCGGCGACCCCTATATCTTTGGTCGCGGCGGCGAAGAAGCCCGCACCCTCGCGAAAGACGGCATACGTTTCGAGGTCGTGCCCGGCGTCACCGCCGCGCTCGCTGCCGGTGCCTACGCCGGCATCCCGCTCACCTATCGTAATCTCAGCACGTCCCTCGTGCTTCTGACCGGCCACGAGGACCCGACCAAGAAGGAGACCCAGGTGAACTGGCGCAGCTACGGTGCGCTTAAAAACACCACCCTCGCCATTTACATGGGCATGGGGAACCTCGCCTTCATTCTGGCGGAGCTTCAAGCTGGCGGTCTCGCGGCCGGCACGCCCGCCGCCGTGGTCCAGTGGGCGTCGCTGGGACGCCAGCGCAGCGTCACCGGCACGTTGGCCACGCTCGCCGCGCTGGTGGAGAAATCAGCGCTCGCCGCGCCCGCCATCATCTTTGTCGGCGAGGTCGTGCGCGACCACGAGGCGATCGATTGGTTCGAGCGGTTACCGCTTTTCGGACGTCGCGTCGCCATCACCCGCACCCGCGATCAAAACAGCGAGCTGCGCGAAAAACTTGAGGCGCTCGGCGCCGAGGTGCTCGAATTGCCGCTCATCACTATCACGAAAGATGTCGATAAATACGGCCTCGTGGAAATCCTGGCCGAGCTGGGCATGTATGACTGGATCGTCTTCACCAGCGCGAACGGCGTGCGCTATTTCTTCGAGGATTTTCTCAAAGGCTATCCGGACATCCGGGCGCTCGGTTTGCTTCGTTTTGCGTGTGTTGGCAAAGCCACTGCGCGCGAGATCGAGCGCCATAATATCAAAGTCGAGTGCATGCCCGATACGGCCACTGGCGCATCGCTAGCCGATGCATTGATCGAGACCGGGAGTCTGGATAGTGCCAAGGTCATCGTCGTGACAGGTAACCTGAACCGCGATAAATTGATTAAAAAACTGGAGGCCGGTCGCGCCATCGTGGATCGCCTGCAACTCTACAAGACCGAGAAAACCGATCTCGCCAACGACCCCGTGGCGGATGATTTCCGGCTGCATGGTGCGGATGCCATCCTCTTTGCCAGTTCATCCGCAGCCGATTCATATCACACTCAGGGTGATTCGCTGAAACTGTCGCCAGCCGCCAAAAAGCCTCTTGTGGGTAGCATTGGCGCGCAGACAACCGAAACACTTGGCGAAATCGGCCTGCCACCCGACTTTGTTGCCGCGCGGCCGAGCTTGGATGCGTTAATCGAAGCATTGTGCGAAAAACTTAAATAAATCCAAACGCAGGACTCCCTGTGACGATGAAAGATGCCCACCGATCAACTAATGCGTGGCATCATGAAACTTTCCCTTAGATATTTCGTCATCAGGTCTAGGTTGCCACAGACATCAACTTTTCCCCATACGTTCTAGTAACATTCCCAACGTGATAAAACCTCATTCCCTTCTTATTTTAGGCACCTTGGTTGTCTCTCCTGTTCTAAAGACCCAAGCTGAAGGACTGCAAAATCTTATCGACCGTTCGCCTTTCTCTCCGGCTGCCGGTCAAAATCCCACCGAAGTCGCCACCACAAACAGTGTGCTGGAATTTCGCGGCATGGTTTCAGATGCCGAAGGCAGTTCATTTTCGGTTTTCGATACGACTGCCAACAAGGCCCGCTGGCTCAGGGTGGGGGAGGGTGATTCGTTCAAGGTAAAACAATTTGACGCCGCGAACAACCAGCTCGAAGTCGAGCAAAACGGCAAAAGCCTGAAACTCCCGCTCAAACACGTCACGATCGCGGCCGGTCCTGCAATCGTGGCGCAGCCCCGTCAGGCGCCTCAAAATGGTGGCGGCGGGCCGCCGCAGGCCAATCCCGGCTCCGATCCCGCCGGTGATGCCAACCGTCTCCAAACCGTGGCCGCCGAGGTTCGCCGTCGCCGTGCGATGCGGAATACCGCCCCGCCGGCAAATGCCGCACCGGCACCCGCGCCGGCCAAAAAGTAGCCTCCGTTTCACTGGCGCTTGTGACTCGCGCCACAAGTCTTCACTCCATCTCGTTTGCTAAATTTCCCCCCATGTTAAATTCCCGTTCCTATAAAACCCGCCATACATTGAGCCGCTCTCGTCATGGCTTCACCTTGCTCGAGATCCTCGTCGTGCTCGCCATCCTCGGATTGCTCGTCGGTCTGGCGGTTTCCAATACGGATAAAATCTTCGGCCAGAGCCAGGAAACCGTCGCCCGCATTTTTGTCCGCGACTCGTTAAAATCGTCACTTGTGCAATATCGCATTCACAATGGTGATTACCCTTCCACTGCGGAGGGCCTATCCGCGCTGGTCACACGTCCCAACGGACGCGAACACTGGAACGGTCCCTACGTCGAGGTCAGCGGTGGCAAGATACCGCTCGATCCTTGGGGCGAGGAATACATTTATCGCTATCCCGGCACTCAAAACAAGGGAAGCTACGATTTGCTCTCCAAGGGAGCCGATAAGGTCGCCGACACACCCGACGATGTCGGCAACTGGTAAGACCCCTCATGCCTACACGTGGGCGACGCATGCAGACGCGGGCGTATCGCCTGTCCGGCGGATTCAAACGCCGCCAAAAACCTGGCAAACGCAGGGGCGGGTTTACCTTGCTTGAGATATTGCTCGTGCTGGCCCTGCTCGCGTTGCTCGGCTCGGTCATGGTAGGGGGGGCCGTCTCCCTGCTTAAGGCGAACGAGGCAAAAGACCCTGAAACCGCCCTTTTAAAAATGATGCAAACTATCCGCGGGGAGGCGGTCGCCAAAGGGACGATCATAGAGCTGCGTCCCCTCCCGGATGACGGCGGCTTTGCCTGGGGCGAATCCGGCGTCGAGGTGTTGCCGGAGAATAAGACCATTAAAGTCACCCTCATCGCGGCCGAAATGGTCCGCGCCTCATTAATCGGCGGACAGCTCGAGGAGGCTCCGGTAAAACGGGTGCGTTTTTACCCTGATGGAAGTTGCGATCCGGTGCGCGTGCAGGTGCGACGCGGTGAAGCGCGCAACGTTTACGCGATTGATCCATGGACGGCAGCCCCTTTGCCGGAAGGAGGCGAACGCAAATGATACCGCAGAGCTCTACGTCATCCCCGTTAGATAGGCGCGGTTTTACGCTCATCGAGGTTTTGGTCTCCCTGGCCATACTCGCAATAGCCACGGTCGCATTGGGCTCAGCTTATGTTAATTTGCTGATGACGCACGATGCCCTACGCAAAATGGATGGATCGCAGGATGATTTTCACTGGGCCCGAGTCGCGTTGCTCGCCGAACCCGAACGCATCAAAGCGGAAAGCGGAAGCGATGTCATTTTGCCCGATGGCCGCACCGCTCGCTGGCGTGCCACGATCACCCCGGGCGCGGTCAGCGATTTGTTCGATGTCGTTCTAGAAGTTGAAGTGCCTCCGGTTTCGGGCAGCGGCGAACTCCAGCGCCGCACCACCACACTGCGTTTGCTGCGGCCTACTTGGTCCACCAAGGCCGAGCACGACGAAAGAGTGGCATCCGCGCGCAATCGTATTAAAAAAACACGGGAGGCGATGCGGTGAAACCCAGCTCTACGAATTATCGTGGCGCTCCTGCCGCCCATCGGAGTGGTGCTTCAGGTCGGTTACGAGGGTGCCTGCGATGCTCGGCGGGCTTCACCCTGCTTGAGGTTTTGCTCGCGCTTGCCTTGCTGGGCTCGCTGCTGGTCGCGCTGAATGTTTTTGTTTTCTCGATGGCGGAGGCTTGGGGAAAAGGGCGCAATGAGCGTCTCTTCGCCCAGCACGCACGCGCGGTTACAAACCACATCGAAGAATTATTGGAGGCTGCGGCAATGGGCTCCACCGCCGACGGGCTGGCGGTTCGCGAGGTCAAGCAAGATACGGGTAGCAACGAGCCGAAGCTCGTGTTCACACTACCGGAAGGCAGCAGGCTTCTGGCCTGGCCGGATGCGCCCCTGCCGGACGTCGAGCTTTCGCTCTCAG
The DNA here is from genome assembly GCA_041179405.1 of Verrucomicrobiota bacterium. Taxonomy (GTDB): domain Bacteria; phylum Verrucomicrobiota; class Verrucomicrobiia; order Opitutales; family Opitutaceae; genus IMCC26134_A. The sequence goes on along the minus strand of JBEGTN010000103.1, from coordinate 850 downwards.
TTGGACAACGCGGCGGTTTGGAGCTTGGCTGGCAATCGCGGCTTGAGGTGAACCGGGAGCAGGAAACTCCGCGTGTTACAGTGATCTCTCCTTTCGTGGTTTCGCTTGGGTGGGAGTATTACGACACCAGTTTTAAGCGCTGGGAACTACTCGAAGAACCCAAGCGTGAAACAGACGGAACCTATTCCGTGCCACAACGACTCCGGGTGCGGTTTGCCCATGGTAAACTTTCTCTGGAGCGCATTGTCCAGGTGCCGATCCACGGCGAAGGAGCCACACGCTCGTGATGATAATCAAACGAAAGTCCAGGTCGTGTGATCGCGGTTCCGTGATCGTGGTCGTGCTCATCACGCTCATGCTCGCCTCGCTGATGCTCGTGAAATTCATGGAGACCAGCGAAGTCGAGCTGGTGCTGGCAACCCGCACCGCCGACCGGGACCGCCTCAAAGACGACGCCTATGCGGCACTCGAAACCGCATTGGCCGTGATGGCTGAGATCAGCGAGATTGACGATGGGAAATTACATGTCCCCGAGCAGGGATGGGGCGATCCTTACGCTTACTCCGGTGAGAGTCCACGGGCAGGCGTCGAGGTGTCATTTGCCTTCCAAGACGAAAGCGGGCGCATTTCACTCCCGCGACTCAAGTTCGATGATATGCTACTGCTGGCCCAAGCGCTGGGGCTGGACGACCATGACGCCCGCAAGTTCTCCGACGGCTTATACACTTGGATGAAGTCGAGTCATGTGCCGCAGGACATAGAGGCGGAGGCATCCCGCTATGAACGCTCTGCTTTGCCGCACAAGCCGCCTCTGCGCAGTTTGCGCTCATGGGATGAATTACGAGCCGTC
>JBEGTN010000102.1:0-2510 GCA_041179405.1 Verrucomicrobiota bacterium | reverse complement strand
GAGGGCGACGAGCCCGCATCGCGCCCCGAATCGCTCCACTACGTCGACGGCGCGGTCGAGGCCGTCGAACGCATCCTCGCCGGCGATAAAAACAGCCCTTCCTCCGGTGGCGACATCCTCGTCTTCATGCCTGCCGAGCGCGACATCCGCGAATGCTGCGAAATCCTCGAGGGCCGCCACCGCCAGGCCGAGGTCATCCCGCTCTTCGGCCGCCTCTCCCAAGCCGAGCAACAGCGCATCTTTGCCGAGTCCCGCCGCCGCAAGATCATCGTCGCGACCAACATCGCCGAGACCTCGCTCACCCTTCCCGGCATCCGCTTTGTGGTGGATACCGGCCTCGCCCGCGTCAGCCGCTACGTGCCCGCCGCCCGCACCCGCCGCCTCCCCATCGAGGAGGTCGCCCAGTCGAGCTGCGACCAGCGCAAGGGCCGCGCCGGCCGCGTCGCCGCTGGCGTCTGCGTGCGCCTGTATTCCGAAGAAGACTACAACGAGCGCCCCCGTTTCGCCCAGCCCGAGATCCAGCGCGCCAACCTCGCCGACGTCATCCTGCGCATGAAGGCCTTCGGCCTCGGCGACATCGAGCGCTTTCCCTTCATCAACATGCCGGCGGTGAAGTCCATCCGCGCTGGCTACGCCTTGCTCGAGGAGCTCGGTGCCATTCAAACCGGAACGACTGAGCGACAGAACGACAGAGGCCAGAAACCAGAAGATAAAAATTCCGATTCCAGCGCTGTCGCTCTGTCCTCTTCCGCTCTGTCGCTCTGCGAACTCACCCCGCTCGGACGCGAACTCGCCCGCCTCCCCGTCGATCCCACCGTCGGTCGCATGATCCTCCAGGCTCGCGAGGAAAAAGCCCTCCACGAGGTCCTAGTCATCGCCGCCGGCCTCTCCATTCAGGACCCGCGCGACCGCCCCATGGACGCCCGCGAAAAAGCCGACGCCGCCCACCGCCGCTTCGTCCACCCCGACTCCGATTTCCTCACGCTCCTCGCCATCTGGGAGACCTTCCACGACGAGCTCGAACGCCTCTCGCAAGCCCGCCTCCGCCGCTTCTGTCGCGACCATTTCCTCAGCTACACCCGCATCCGCGAGTGGCGCGACATCTACGCCCAGCTCCTAGACGTCCTGGAGTCGCGCAAAGATTTCCAGATGAGCTCGGTCTTCGACGGCATCGCCCCCACCGACCGCACCCCCGCCAAACTCGCCTCCGGCTCGCCCGGCTACCGCGCCATCCACCGCAGCATCGTCTCCGGTCTCCTCGGCAACATAGCAGCCCGCGATGAGGAAAACGGCGACTACCGTGCCAGCCACGACCGCCGCATCTCGCTCTTCCCCGGCTCCGCCCTCCACGTCCGCACCGACCAGAAAAAAAAGCCCGACGCCGCCCCCCGCCAAGGCTCCGCCAAACCTCCCGCCTCCAAGGCTCCTCGCTGGCTCATGGCCGCCGAGATCATGGAGACCTCGCGCCTCTACGCCCGCACCGCCGCCCGCCTCGACCCCGCCTGGGCGCTCGATCTCGGCCACCACCTCCTCAAGATTTCCCACAGCGAGCCTTTCTGGAACCAGGACGCCGGCCGCGTCATGGTGAAACAGCGCACCCGCCTCCACGGCCTCGAACTCGAAAATCGCGCCGTGTCCTACGGCAAGATCGACCCCGCCCACGCCACCGAGATTTTTATCCGCGAAGCGCTGGTTAACGACGTCATTACCTGGCCCCTCGACTTCCTCGCCCACAACCGCGACGTCCTCGACGAACTCGAGCACCTGCTCACCCGCGCCCGCGACACCGGTTTCCTCAACCTCTCCGAGGCCCTCTACCGTTTCTACGCCGACCGCCTTCAACCCGGCCGCGCCTCCGACGCCCCCGAGGACGGCGTCTCCGCCGTGCAAGACCTCGTCGCCCTCGTCCGCGAGCGACGCGCCAAATACCCGCGCTTCCTCATGCTCGCGCCCGAGGACCTCCGCGACCCCGCCAGCATCCCGGTGGACGAGCTCGCCTTCCCCGCCGCCCTCCCGCTCGGCCAGAGCGCCCTCCCGCTCACCTACACCTACCGCCCCGGCCAATCCGACGACGGCGTCACCCTCGACATCTCCCCCGCCGGCGCCGCCCGCCTCACCCCCATCGCCCTCGATTGGGCCGTGCCCGGCCACCTCGCGCTCAAGGTCGAACACTACCTATCGGCTCTCCCCAAGGAGGCCCGCCGCCTCTTCGTCCCGCTCGCCGAGACGGTCAAAACCCTCGCCGCCGCCGTCGCCGCGCGCGACCGCCTCACCGACCGTCGCGAGTCCCTGCCCGACGCCCTCGCCGCCTGCATCACGGAACGTTTCCCGCTCCGCCTCGACGCCTCCGCCTGGTCCGCCAAACCCCTGCCCGAACACCTCCGCGTCCGCCTCCGCGTGATCGACGAAAAAGGCCGCGAACTCTTTGCCGCGCGCGACCTCGACGAACTCGCCCGCCTGCTCGCCGAGCACCTTCGCACCGCCAGCGCCAAAGTCGCCCAAGACGCCCC
>JBEGTN010000101.1:0-2900 GCA_041179405.1 Verrucomicrobiota bacterium | reverse complement strand
TTGGCCCTCGTCGTTGACGAGGATGGCGGCGGTGCCGGTGGCGTGGCGGGGCTTGGACACGAAGCGGGCGGCGATGCCATTCTCTTTATAGAACGCCTCGGCCACGGCGGCGAAGGCATCGGTGCCGACGGCACCGGCAAATAGTGTGGCGGCCCCGGCGCGACCGGCGGCGATGGCCTGGTTGGAGCCCTTGCCGCCCGGACCCGTGGTGAAAGTGCCGAGAGTGGTCTGGCCGGCGGTGGGAAACGCAGCGCAGCGCCACGTGAGATCCTGGACATAGCTGCCGACAACAACGACCGAGGGAGGGGGCGAGGTGACCATAAAACTAGCTAAACCCGAAGCCATCGCGCCCCGCAAGCCTGTCCCATGCCCTGCCACCCAAAACGCAAAGTAACCTATTATGATACTCTGTCAGCGGGCTTGCCCGGACGGGGCGGGCGGGCACGCTGCTCACTCATGAGCAACGCAGCCCTGATACCGCCGCCGCACATCATCGCCCGCAAACGTGACGGGCTGACACTGACCGCTGTCGAGATCGAGGCCTTCGTGCGCGGCGCGACGGACGGTTCCTGGGCCGATTACCAGCTCTCGGCCATGCTCATGGCGATCTACCTGCGCGGGCTCGACACCGACGAAACCGTCGCCCTGACCCGCGCGATGATGCACTCCGGCATCGTCGCCGACCTCTCCGCCATCCCCGCGCGCAAGGTGGACAAACACTCCACCGGCGGCGTCGGCGACAAGATCTCCCTTCACCTCGCCCCCATGATCGCAGCCTGCGGCGTGGCCGTGCCCATGATCAGCGGACGCGGCCTCGGCCACACCGGCGGCACCCTCGACAAACTCGAATCCATCCCCGGCTTTCGCATCGGCGTATCGCTGGCGGAATATCGGTCGCTCGTCGCCCGCACCGGCTGCGCCTTGATCGGGCAAACCCCCGAGTTGGCTCCGGCGGATAAAAAGCTCTACTCGCTACGCGACGTGACCGCGACCGTCGCCTGCCGTCCGTTGATCTGCGCCTCGATCATGTCGAAAAAACTCGCGGAGGGCATCGACGCGCTCGTGCTCGATGTGAAGTTCGGCGGCGGCGCATTCATGAAAACCGAAGCCGAGGCGCGCGAGCTGGCCGGCATGATGGTCGCGATCGGCAACGCCATGGGCAAACCCACCCGCGCCCTGCTCACACGCATGGACGAGCCGCTCGGCCACGCGGTGGGCAACGCGGTTGAAATCGCCGAATCCATCGCCTGCCTGCGCGGCGCGGGGCCGGCCGACTTGATGGAAGTAACCCTCGCACTCGGCGTGGAAATGCTGCTGCTCGCCGGAGCGGCCCGCGACGAAGTCGAGGCGCGCGCGAAACTCGACGCAGTGATCGCGGACGGCTCGGCACTGGCCAAATTCCGCGAGATCGTCGCGGCCCAGGGCGGCGACCCGCGCACGGTGGACCAGCCGGAGACCCTGTTACCGGTGGCGCGGCTTCGGCGCGAACTCCGCGCCGAGCAGACGGGCTACGTGCAATCGGTGGCCGCGCTTGAGGTCGCGTTGGCCGCGCTCGGTCTGGGCGCCGGGCGCACCCGCGCCGAGGACCCGGTCGATCACGCAGTCGGCTTCACGCGCCTGGTGAAGACCGGCACCCTGATCCAAGCCGGCGACACACTCGCGATCATCCACGCCAACGACGAGGCGAAGGCCGGTGCCGCCGAGGCGATGTTGCGGTCCGCGATTGTGATCGGGAAAACACCGCCCGAGCGCCTACCGTTGATCACGGAGCGCGTGACGTAGGCGCGAGCGGCGACAGCGAAAACCGCCGCGTTACAGGCGGCAGATGAGGAGCTCGCGCTCGAAGATCATCTCTTTCGGCAAGTGGGCGTGGAGATCGACGAAGAGTTCTTCGTGGCCGAGAATCTCGGCGCGCCAGGCGAGGCGGTCCACCGTGGTGAGGGTCTCGAAGGTGTCGCGCGGGAAGTCGAGGCCGGTCCAGTCGATGTCTTCGTAGCGGGGCATCCAGCCGAGGGGCGTCTCGCGGGCGCGGGCGCGGCCCTGGCAGCGGTCCACGATCCACTTGAGCACACGCATGTTTTCGCTGAAGCCGGGCCAGATGAAGTTGCCGGCGGCGTCCTTGCGGAACCAGTTCACGCAGAAGATGCGGGGGGAGGCGTCGAGGCCGCGCTGCATCTTGATCCAGTGGCGGAAGTAGTCGCCCATGTGGTAGCCGCAGAAGGGCAGCATGGCCATGGGGTCGCGGCGGACCTTGCCAATGGTGCCGGCGGCGGCGGCGGTCATTTCGGAGCCCATGGTCGCGCCGACGTAAACGCCACCGGACCAGTTAAACGTCTGGGTGACGAGCGGCATGGTGGTGGCGCGACGGCCGCCAAAGATAATGGCGGAAATGGGAACGCCCTCGGGGTGTTCCCAATCGGGGTCGATGGTGGGGCACTGTTTGGCCGGGGCGGTGAAGCGGGAGTTGGGGTGGGCGGCCTTGGCGCCGGTTTCCTTGGCGAGGGCGGGCGTCCATTTTTTGCCCTGCCAGTCGGTGCATTCGGCGGGAGGCTGGTCGGTCATGCCCTCCCACCAGACGCCGCCGTCGGAGGTGAGGGCGACGTTGGTGAAGATGGTGTTTCGCGCGAGGGAGGCCATCGCGTTGGGGTTGGTTTTGACCGAGGTGCCGGGGGCGACGCCGAAGAAACCGGCCTCGGGGTTGATGGCGCGGAGGTGGCCCTCGGAGTCGGGCTTGAGCCAGGCGATGTCGTCGCCGACGGTCCAAATTTTCCAGCCCTTGTCGCGCAGGGGCGCGGGCGGGATGAGCATGGCGAAGTTGGTCTTGCCGCAGGCGGAGGGGAAGGCGGCGGCGACGTAGGTTTTTTCGCCCTTGGGGTCTTCGACGCCGAGGATGAGCATGT
>JBEGTN010000100.1:0-4960 GCA_041179405.1 Verrucomicrobiota bacterium | reverse complement strand
CGGGAAGGTCGAGCAGCGTGCGCTCGTCGCGCAAACGTTGCTCGAAGGCCAGGTTGAGCTCGCGCAGGCGCTTCAACTCGGAAAATTTCCCAAACATCACGGTCCACGCCACGATGCTGAAGAGCGCCAGACCCACAGTGATGGCCTGGCCGACAAAGTCAGTCGTGGTGAAAATCTTGATGAGATTGACGGAGGCGAGAACGGGCGCGGCGGTGAGCATGATCCAAGAAAAAGTGTGAAAGGGAGTCCGCGTAACAAGCCGCGTTGCCTGCGTGCGTTCAACGTAAAACCCCTGCAACTTGTTCACAACGGATGGTTCGCCATTTACCATTTGCCCCATGACTCGTCCAAAGGCTAGCTGGCCGGCTTCAAATCCTTCCATGTCGTCCTTCAAAACTCGCGCCCTTGCAGCCCTTCGCACCGCCGCCCCTCATGCGCCCGGCAAATCCGCCTTGGTTGGCCTGGACGGCTTTGTGGACACCATAGTTACCCCCGTTGCGCAACGCACCGCGCAGGGCGACGCCTTCACGCCTATCACCAGCATCCCGGAATTCGCCGCCCGCATCGCCGGCGCCGCCGGCAAGAGCACCAACCTCGAATTCTACCCGCTCATGGACAAGCTCGGCGGCAACGGCCCCATCATGGCCGCCGCCCTGCTCGCCGGCGGGACCAAGATCACCTACGTCGGCGCCCTTGGGTATCCCTCGATTCACCCCGTTTTCCAATCCTTCGCCGCGCGGGCAGAAATCGTTTCCCTCGCCGCGCCCGGCACGACGATCGCCGTCGAGTTCCAAGACGGCAAACTGATGCTCGGCCAGCTCCGCAGCCTCGACAGCATCACGCTTTCGCGGATCGACCAGGTGATGGGCGCCGCCCGCTTCCGCGCCGCCCTCGCCGCCGCCGATCTGGTGGCCCTGGTCAACTGGACCATGATTCCCAATATGTCCGCTATTTTCACCGCGCTGGTGGACGAGGTTTTGCCCGCACTTCCGGCTCGCGCCGCCGGACTGCCGCCGCGCCTGTTTTTCTTCGATCTTGCCGATCCCGAAAAACGCACCCGCTCCGATCTGCGCGACGTGCTTGATCTGATTGCCCGCTTTAGCGCCCACGGGCAGGTCACCCTCGGCCTCAACCTCAAGGAAGCGCAGCAGGTCGCCGAAGTGCTCGCCCTCCCCTCCCCCGACAAGGACGAGGCATCGCTCCGCACCGCCGCCGCCGCCATCCGCGAAAAGCTCGGCGTCGCCACGGTAGTCGTCCACCCGCGTGAATCCGCCGCCTGCGCCACCGCCGCCGGCACCTCCTGGATTCCTGGTCCCTACACGGACAAGCCCCTTATCACCACCGGTGCCGGTGACCATTTCAACGGTGGCTTCAGCCAGGGCCAGCTCTTGGGACTCGAGCCCGAGTCCTGTCTCGCGCTCGGTGCCTGCACCAGCGGCCACTATGTGCGCACCGGTATCAGCCCCACTCTCGCCGACCTCGAAAGCTTCCTCGCTACCTGGGCCTAAGCCCGCCATACTCCGATCATGCCACTGAAAAATATACCCACCGGCAAACTCATCTCCTTCGAGGGCTCCGAAGGCAGCGGTAAATCCACCCAGATCGCCAAGCTGGCCAACCATCTCCAGCTTCTTGGCCACGAGGTGCTCACCACCCGCGAGCCCGGCGGCACCGAAATCGGCGAGCAGATCCGCAACATCATCGTCCACAACTCCCGCGGCGACGAGATGTGCGCCGAGACCGAGCTGTTCCTTTTCGCCGCCGCCCGCGCCCAGCTCGTCCGCCAGGTCATCGCCCCCGCGCTCATCGCCGGCAGCTACGTGCTGAGCGACCGTTTCCTCGACTCCTCGACCGTTTACCAAGGCATCGCGCGCAACCTCGCCTCCGATCCGGTTCAGCAGATCAACCACTTCGCGGTTGGCAACGTCATGCCCGACCTGACCATCATCCTCGACGTGCCCACCGAGGTCAGCCTCGCCCGCATCCGGTTGCGCGCCTCCGACATCCCCGACCGCATGGAACGGGAAAACGCCGAGTTTTTCTCCAAAGTCCGCGATGGTTATCTGGTGCTCGCGAAGAGCATCCCCAGCCGCTTTCACGTCATTGACGGCACGCAGCCCGAAGCCGCGATTGAGAAAGAGGTCTGGAAGACGGTGCAGAAGCTCATCGCCTGAGGTCGGGACCACGCGATTCCGCCACGTGTCCGCCACCATTGCCGCCCTCCCCTGGCCAGAAGCACTCGCCGGCACGCCCGTCGTTGCGGTGCTCGACCAAGCCCTGACGCGCCGACGGCTCTCGCACAGTTTACTGCTCTCAGGCGATGACCCCGACCTGCTCCGCCACGTCGCCCTCGCCCTCGCGGATCGTTTGCTGAACCCGCCGGACACCGCCCCCGCCCGCCGTCGTCGTGTGGACGACGGCACCCATCCCGATTGCTTCCACCTGCGGCCCGTCGGCAAGATGCGCCAGATCGGTGCCGAGGCCACCCGCGCCCTTATCGGCAAGGTCCAGGTCTCCGCCTCCGCCGGCGAACACAAGGTCGCCATTCTCCACGAATGCGACCGCATGAACACCGCCGCCGCCAACATCTTCCTCAAAACCCTCGAGGAGCCGCCCGCCCACACCACCCTGCTGCTGCTCACCACCCGCCCCCACGCCCTGCTCCCCACCATTCGCAGCCGCTGCCAGCTATTTCGATTTCCCATGCCCGGCAGCGTGACAGCTGTCGATGGCTGGCCCGCCTGGCTGGACGACTACCGCGTGTGGCTCGGTGGCTTGCACCAGGGCACGGCCCGCACCGCACCCGCCGACGCCATCTTCGCGCTCTACGGCCTCGTCTCACGCTTCGACATGCTGCTGGAGAACGCTGTCACCACCCTTTGGGCGGTTCAAAAAAAGTCCCTGCCCGAGGACCTGTCCGATGACGAGCAGGAGGCCATCGAGACCGGGCTGAGCAAAGGCCTGCGCGACCGCCTCTTCGCCGATGTCGAACGCGCCACCAGCACATTCGCCCGCACCGTGCTTTCGGGCTCGGATGCCGGGGCCGCCGCCCGCGCCTTCGCCGAGACCGTGAAGCACCTCGAACACGCCGTCGGCCTCTTGAGGGTCAACTTCAGCGACGCCGCCGCCCTCGAGTTATTCCTTCTCAAAACCCTCCGCGCCTGGACCCGCAAGTAATGACGGCCGGTCCGCGCGTGTAGACTTGCGGGCATTTCAAAGTCGACGGTGCCAAGTCAGCCAAGGCCAAGACTCACAAGTAAACGCGTCCTGCCCTCAATCCAGAGTCTATTCGCTTACTTTCCGCGCTGAAACAGCAACCTCAACGAGTTCAAGCACACCAGCACCGTGCTGCCCTCGTGAGCGGCGACACCGAGCGCCAGCGGCACGCGGGTGAAGATCGTCGCCAGCGCCATCACGCCGACCACGCCGAGTGAGATGGCCAGATTTTGCCGGACCACATTGCGCGCCCGCCGGCTCAATTCATAGGCGGAGTAAACATTCTCGATACGGTCGTTCATCAACACGATCTCCGCCTGCTCCAGCGCGGCGTCACTGCCGCGCGCGCCCATCGCCAGGCTCACGTCCGCCGCCGCGAGACACGGTGCGTCGTTCACGCCGTCGCCAACCATCGCGACACGGCGTTTGCCTCCTTCCTTGAGCGCGGTGATCGCCGCCACTTTTTCTTCCGGCGTGAGGCCGGCGCGGACCTCGTCGAGCCCGAGTTCCGCCCCCACCGCCTCCGCCGTGGCTCGGCGGTCGCCGGTGAGCATAACGGTGCGGATGCCGCGTTTTTTCAGGTTGATCAGCACCGGCGCGGACTCCCGGCGGATGGCGTCTTTTAACAACACGCGTCCGATGTAGCCCGGCCCGACCACCCACACCTCCGCGAACTCCGCCGCCGCGCTCGGGAGTTTCTCCGCCCAGCCTTTGAGCGGACCTTTTTCCAATAACTCGCGCCGGCCTAGCATCACCGTCGCGCCCGCCAGCCGCGCGCGCACGCCCTGGCCGGTGATGGACTCAAAACCCTCGATGGCCGGCTCGGTTACGCCGCGCGCCCGCGCATCACGCACGATGGCGCGCGCCAGCGGATGCTCCGAACGTGCCTCGAGCGCATAGGCCAGCTCCATGACCTCGCGTTCGCGGCCGGGCGGGAAGCTCTCGTAGCCCTGCACGACCAGTTCGCCGGTCGTGAGCGTGCCCGTCTTGTCGAGCGCGATGACGTTGATCTCGGCCAGTTTCTCCAAGGCCGCGCCACCGCGAAACAGCACGCCATGCCGCGCTCCCCACGCAATGGCCGCGAGGATGGCCGACGGGATAGATAACACCAGCGCGCACGGGCTCATCACCACGAGCAAGGTCATTGCACGATAAAACGCCGACGGCGCCAGCTCCGTGCCGCGCCACGGCTCCAGGTGGAAGCCCAGCCACCACACCAGGAACATCGCCGCGCTCAGCCCGAGCACCGCGTAGGTGTAGCCGGTGCCGAATTTATCCGTGAAGCGCTGGCTCGGCGCGCGCAGGCGCTGGGCGCCGTGAATGAGGCGAATGATTTTTTGCAGCGTGCTCTCGGAGGGCAGTTTTTGCACCCGCCAATCGAGTGTGCCGCCGACGTTGATCGTGCCGCTAAAAACCTGGTCGCCCTTCGCCTTCTCCACCGGCACCGCCTCGCCGGTCAACGCCGACTCGTCCGCGCCGCTCTCGCCGGTCTCCACCACGCCGTCCGCGCAAAACGCCTCGCCGGGCTTCACCCGCACGAGATCGCCGACGCCCACCTCGTCCACCCCGACCACGCGCTCCTTGCCGTCCGCGCCGACCAGCGTAGCCTGCTTCGGCGCGGTCTTGAGCAACGCGTCCACCTCGCGATGCGTGCGCTCGTTGGCGTAGGCCTCCATCGCGCCCGAGGCGGAAAACAAAAACAGCAGCAGCACCGCCTCGCTCCAGGCTCCGATCGCGGCCGCGC
>JBEGTN010000099.1:0-5780 GCA_041179405.1 Verrucomicrobiota bacterium | reverse complement strand
GCCCATTGAGGGAAAGAACCAGATTGGTGAAGACGGTGTGCTCGGCGAAGACGGAGGGAGTCTGAAACTTACGTCCGATACCGAGGCGCTGGATTTCGTATTCGCTCAGCGCGGTCAGATCGATGCTCGGCGCCTCGTCGGCGGCGGCGAAACGCACGGTGCCCTTGTCGGGCTTGGCGCGACCGGTGAGCAAATCGAAGAAGGTGGATTTGCCTGCGCCGTTGGGCCCGATGACGGTGCGGAGTTCACCGGAAAACAGGTAGAAGTTAAGCGCGTTGATGGCGCGAAACCCGTCGAAGGTTTTCGTGACTTCCTCGGCTTGCAAAATCGGATGTGGCATGGGCGATAGTGGTCGGTGGCGAGCGGCTCAATGACCGAGGGCGGCGGGCGCGGTGGAAGGAGCGGGAGGCGCCTCATCGGGAGCGACGGGAGGCTTGGGCCGAAACCAGGCGCAGGCGGCCTTGAACTTGCCCGGGAGACTGATCAAACCGCCCGGCAGGAAGAGCACAACGGTCACGAAAAGCCCGCCAAGGAAGTAGAGCCAGAGCTCGGGGGCGGCGCGGGTGGCCCAACTCTTGAGGGCGTTGACGAAGATGGCGCCGAGGATGGGACCGAGGAGCGTGCCGCGACCGCCGACGGCGACCCAGACGACCGCCTCGATGGATTTCTCGGCCGTCATCTCGGACGGGTTGATGATGCCCACCTGCGGGACGTAGAGCGCGCCGGCGACACCGGTGATGGCGGCGACGAGCACAAACACGAAGAGCTTATAACGGGCGGTGGCGTAGCCGGAGAAAAGCACGCGGTTTTCGCCGTCGCGAATGGCCTGCATGAGGTGGCCGAACTTGGCGCGGGTGAGCCAGCGGTAGAGCAGGAAAACACCGGCGAGCAGCAAGACGGACGCGATGTAGAGTCCCCGCCGAGTCTCGACGGAATTCAGATCGGCGCCGAGCACGCGCTTGAAATCAGTGAAGCCATTGTTGCCGCCGAAGCCGAAGTCGTTGCGAAAAAAGAGGAGCGCGGCGGCGTAGGTGAGCGCCTGGGTAAGGATCGAGAGATACACGCCCTTGATGCGCGAACGGAAGGCGAGCCAGCCGAAGACGAAGGCGAGCAGAGCGGGCACGGCCAGCACGGCAAAGGCGGCGAAGCCGAAGGAGTGAAACGGTTCCCAGTGGGCGGGGAGAGCCTTGTAGCCGAGGAAAACCATGTAGTCGGGGAGGTCGGACTTATACTGGCCGTCCTTGCCGATCATGAGCAGCAAGTGCATGCCGAAAGCATAGCCACCCAAGGCGAAGAACAAGGACTGCCCGAGCGATAGAATACCGAGGTAGCCCCAGAGCAAATCCACCCCGAGGGCGAGCACGGCGTAGGTGGCGTATTTGCCGTAAAGATTCAGGGTGAAGATGCTCGGGTGCAGCAGATTTCCGTCCGGCAGAAGGGCGTTAAAAACCGGCAGGAGCACGGCCAGGATGAGCGTGGGGACGAGGAACGAAGCCCACTGCGCGCGGGAGAAAAAGCGCGGTTCGACATCGAGCACGGAAGCGGAGGCGGGTGAAGACATGGCGCGAGATCAATCGAGGCTGCGGTTGCGAGTCGGGAAAAGACCACCCGGCCGCCACTGCAAGAAAAGGATGATGGCGAAGAGCACGAGAATTTTGCCCATGACCGCGCCCAGGACGGGCTGGAGCAACTGGTCCACCGTGCCGATGCCGAGGGACGCGGCGACCGAGCCGAGGATGTTCCCCACCCCGCCGGACACGACGACCATGAAGGCGTCGATGATATGGAGCTGGCCCATACTGGGGCCGACGTTGCCAAGCTGGGAAAGACAGGCCCCGGCGAGACCGGCGAGACCGGAACCGAAGCCGAAGGTCAGCATGTTCACGTGAGACGTGCGCACGCCGATGCACGAGGCCATCTGGCGGTTTTGCATCACGGCGCGCACCAAGAGGCCAAGGGGGGTGCGATTCAGCACCAGCCAGACCCCGAGCACGACCAGACCCGCGAAACCGAGCACGAAAAGACGATTGTAGGCAAAAAGCACATCGCTGACAGCCGCGCTCCCCTGGAGCCAGGAAGGGGCGTTGATCTGCACGTTGGCCGGGCCGAAAACGAGTCGGAAGGTCTGTTGCAGGGCGAGCGAGACACCCCAGGTCGCGAGCAGACTCTCCAGCGGTCGCTTGTAGAGAAACTGGATGACGCCGCGCTCCAACAGCAGACCGACTCCGGCGGCGGCGGCAAACGCGACGGGGAGCGCCGCGATGAAGTAAAAGTTGAACCCGAAGGAACCGAGACCAAACGCGGAAATGAAGAGCTTCTGCACCAGGTAGGTGGCGTAGGCACCCACGACCATGAGCTCGCCGTGAGCCATGTTGATGACGCCCATCAGGCCGAACGTGATGGCGAGCCCGAGGGAGATGAGCAGGAGCACGGACCCTGCGCTCAGGCCGCGGAATAGATTGCCGAAGAAATTAACCACCTGCCAGTGGCCCTCAATTTTCTTGAGGGCGGTGACCATCGCAGCCCCTTCGTCGGCGGCAGGCGCGGGAATGGCGGCGAGCTGTTCCTTAAAACGCGCGGCGGCGGCGAGGGAGTGGGCCTCGGCGAGACTGTCTATGGCGGCGAGACGAATCTTCGGATCGGTGTCGGCGAGCTGGATGAAGGCAATCGCATCGGTGAGCGCGGCGCGCACCACGGAAACCTTCTCGATGATCAAGCGCGCCTTGAGCAAAGGAAGGTGCTCGGCCTTGCGGGACTGTCCGAGACGCTCGACCGATTCGCGACGTGTTGCCGGATTGGGATCGGAAACGCCTGCGACCTCGAGGACATCGCGAATAGCGCGACGAAGCGGAGCGGTGGTATCGAGGGGCTTGAGTTGATTGAGCACGAAAACGAGAGGCTTGCCCGACACCGTATCCAACAACGGGGATGCGGAGTCCACCGACATGGCGATTTGTTGCCCCTCAACGCCAGGATCAGGCGCGAGCGTGGCAGGGACATGAGTGCCATCTGCAAGTGTAACGAGATAAAGTTCGCCAGCCCGCCAGGCAGTGAGAGCCGGCGTAATTGCAGAATCTTCGACGCCAACAAGCGCACGTATCGCAGCGACCTGCTGGGCGGGCGGCGCGATCAACGCGGCGATGAGTTGCGCGCGGGCGCTGGGCTGTGCCGTAGATTCGGGTGCGGCTCGAAGAACGAGCGCGGCAGCGAAAAGCAGCGAAACAGAAAATGAGAAGCGGAAGAGGAGTCGAAGCATGGCGCGGAACGCGCTGACGATCTAACAGGAGTCGGACTTAAAAAAATCGGGGCGGAGTCCGATTAAAGACCCGCCCCGAAAACCAAACTAACCGATTGAAAACACGCGCGCTTTAACCAGAAGCGCCGTGGGAAGGGAGGGGCGGCACGCTCACCCGAGAAGAGTCAGCGCGCCGCGATAAGTGCATTATGATCGAAGAAAGCCTTCAGCGCTTACTTCTTGCCGAAGGTGCCCTTCAAGAAGGGCTCTCCATAGACACCCTCGTAGGACTTGAGGATCTTGAACTGGCCGTCTGCAAGCGTCTCGCCGACGTAAACATTCTTGGTCATATGGTGATTCTTCTGCATGGTGGCCTTGCCGCCGGGACCGTCGAAGGTCACACCGGACTCGAGGGCGGTGCGGACGGCATCCACATCAAAGGTGCCGGCCTTCTCGACCGCAGCCTTCCAGAGATAAACACCGACATAGGAGAGGACCATCGGGCTGTTGGTCACGCGACCCTTCTTTTCGATGCCGGGGACGGTGCTCTTGGCGAGCCAGGCGAAGAAGGCCTTCTTGAACTTGGTGTTGGCGGGCGAGTCCACCGACATGAAGTAGCTCCAAGCGCCGAGGTGACCGACAAGGTCCTTGGTGGGCAGACCGCGGAACTCATCCTCGGAAACCGAGAAAGAGATAACGGGGATGTCCTCGGACTTGATGCCGGCGTTGGCGAGCTCGCGGAAGAAAGGAACGTTGGTGTCACCGTTCAAGGTGGAGACCACGCAAGCGTCGCCGGAGGCGCCGAATTGTTTGATCTCGGCAACGATCTGCTGGTAATCGGTGTGACCGAAGGGAGTGTATTTCTCGATGATTGCGCTCTCGGGAATGCCCTTGGACGCGAGATACTCCTTCAACACGAGATTCGTGGTGCGGGGATAAACGTAGTCAGAGCCGATGAGATAGAACTTTTTCTTTCCGAGCTCGCTCAAGAGATAATCCACGCCAGGAGTGGCCTGTTGGCCGACGGCCTCGGCGGTGTAGAAGATATTCTTGGAGAGCTCTTCGCCCTCGTATTGCACGGGGTAGAAGAGGAGACCGTTGTTCTTCTCGTAAACGGGAAGAACGGACTTGCGGGAAACAGAGGTCCAGCAGCCGAAGGTGACGGCGGTCTTGTCTTGCTCAAGGAGCTGCTTGGCCTTTTCGGCAAAGAGCGGCCAATTGGAGGCACCGTCAACGACGACGGGCTCGATCTTCTTGCCGAGCACGCCACCCTTGGCGTTGATCTCGTCGAAGGTGAAAAGCAGCACGTCACGCAGCGAGGTTTCGCTGATTGCCATGGTGCCGGAGAGAGAGTGGAGAACGCCAACCTTGACGGTGTCCTTGACGGTCTCGGCGGCTTGCAGGGCGGTGGAGGCGAGGAGACCGAGCGCGATTGCGCCAGCTCCGAGGGTCTTGTTTATTTTTTTGATCATGGCGGGAAAAAGAGGCGGGTTGCGTTGGGCTTTTAGAAATTTGGGCAAGGCAGTAGCCGGAGGTCTCTAACGGGGGGTAGAATCAGAAAGAAAAGCAGGGCCGCTTACGCGGCGGTAGAGGCGGCCCTGCTCGAGGTAATCTACAGGCAATTCGCCTGATTAGAACCTAAACAAACCCTGGAGGGCGTATTGAGCCACATCGGGCGCGCCGCCATTGGGATCGGTGATCGTAACCTCACCCTTCAGAGAGAAGTTCGGTGTGAAGGTATAGGTGCCGGCGACACCGTAAGCAATGGCATCGCTGGTGAAGGCGTCGGTAGAACGGCCATTCAAGCCCGTGATACGACCGGCAACAGAGAGCTCGTCGGAGACGGCATAGCTGGCCAGAGCCAACCACGAGGAGGTGGTCGCATCTTCCGTGGTAGCATACTCACCAGCGAGGGTGAGCTTCTCGGTCACCTTGTAGGCAGCCCAGAAGTCGGTGGTCAGCACGTCATCGCCAGTATCGACATCCTCGTAGCCTGCGCCAGCGAAGAGGGTCAAATCTTTGATGCCGGTGTAGGAAATGTAGGCCTCGTAACCGAGATCGTCGGAGAACTCGCCGTCGCCCTCGAAGAAAGCGCCGCCGGGTCCGGTCTGGGAATCGCGCACCGAGAAGCCGGTGGAGAAGCCGTCGCCAGCATAATCCAACTTAACACCGGTGGCATAAGGGCTGGAGTAAATAACCTGGCTGAAGGAGATGAAGGCGTTGTTGGGCGAGTCGAAGGACTCGTAGCCCAACCAACCGAGGTATTTACCACCGGTGATGGAGAGGTTCTCGATCTTGTAAGTAACATAGGCATCGAGAAGGCCGGCATCGTTGGGGACAGCGTTGTTGACGGAGTCCAAAGCGATCAGACTGACCTTGGCGGAGAAATCCTGATATTTGCCGTTGAGGGCAACTTTGATGGAGTCGAAAACACGACCCGTGTTCACGAGCTGATAATTGCCGGGGGGAGTTCCCTCGGTGATGACACCAGAGCCGATAGCGTAACCATCGAGAGAAAGGTTCTCGTTGATTTTGACTTCGGCTT
>JBEGTN010000098.1:0-4164 GCA_041179405.1 Verrucomicrobiota bacterium | reverse complement strand
GCGGAACTGGACGGCATGTTTGCGGTGTTGTTATACGATCCGCAGGGGCGTCGCCTTGTGATCGCGCGAGATCCGATGGGGATAAAGCCGCTCTACTACGCCCGAACGCGGGCAGGCGGTTGGCTATTCGCGTCCGAGGTGCGGGCGATTTTGCAATCCGGGCTTTGGGCCGGCGGGATGCACGCCGATGGGGTGCTGGATTACTTACGTTTTGGCTCGTTGCAGGAGCCGGACACACTTTTCACTGGCATAGCCGCATTTCCCGCAGGGCAATACGGGATAATAAGCGCGGATGCGCCGGAACGTATGCGAGTGGAGTCTTTTTGGCCGATAGAACGGCTCATGCACAAAGCGCCTCCAGCAAATGTGTCGGAGTGGCACCAAGAAGTCTGGCACGATACGATGAAGGAGCATCTCGAGTCCGATGTGCAGACGGGAGTGTTTCTATCTGCGGGCATGGACTCGACCGCGATTGTCGAGGCGATACCAGCGGAGGATCGTGAACGCGTGACGGCATTTACTCTGGCAGGCGAATTAACCTCGACCGACGAAGGCGCGCTCGCGGCGGCGACGGCGAAAAATCTAGGCGTTCGCCATCAGGTCGTTCGATTAAGCGAACAGGAAGTGCTGGCGTGGGTTCGAGACGGTTTTGATGCGATGGACCAACCATCCGGTGACGGCGTAAATATATATTTGGTGTCGCGGGCATCGAAGGCGGCCAACCTGACCGTTGCTTTGGCTGGGACCGGAGCGGATGAATTGCACGGCGCTTACGGCCACGCCGAGAGCCTTCCAAAGCTAGCTCGTATCATGACTATGGCAGGCCCCTTGGCTGGTTTGATGAAGTGGGGTGCTGAACGGGCGTATGATGTGATGCGTGGTGAGGTCGCGGCCGAGCGGCTCGAACTCATGCTCGATGAGGCGCCCTGCCTTTGGCGCATGGCGTTCGAAAAACGACGCTTTTATACCCAGTCACAAATACAGGCGCTCTGGCCCGAGGCGGCCGGACTGGTGCAGCGCTGGCGGGTGCCGAGCGACTGGCCGGGGGAATTTGCGCGGCTGGATCCTTTTAACGAAGTCACGCTCGCCGAGATGAAGGGCTACATGCGCAACATGCTTTTGCGCGACGCTGACTGGGCTACGATGGCAAATCAGCAGGAGCTCAGAGTGCCTTTTCTGGGAAAGAAATATGTCGAGTGTGTGCTTCGTATTTCGCCGACTGATCGACATCCCGGCGGAGGGATTAAGAAACCGTTGATCGCAGCCGGAATATCATCAGCCAATCAGGAAATCATCAGACGCCCCAAGACCGGGTTTAATCTCTCCTGCGGTCAGATGCTGCTCGGTCCATTCCGTGATCAAATGCACGCGGCGGCGGTCACCTTGAATAATCGGCTTGGCTTCGCCCTCGATGCAGAAACCGCATTGAGTCAGCTGGCTTCCAGTCGATCCCCGCGCGATGCGTTTCGACTTTGGTCTTTAATGACGCTCGGGCTCTATGTAGACCGTCATGCCACCCCATCATCTGCGCTGGTTGGTTAACCACTAGTTGTTATCTTTTTCATTCTCACGTCTAACTATCAATAATACGATGTCATCATCAGGAAAAAATATTCCCCGTGTATTGATCGTGCTGATTGGATTATTGCTGTGCTCCAATCTAGGCACCGCGCTTCTGGCTTTTTTGGTCATCGAGCGGCTCGATGAACGTTACTCGCGCGAATTTAATAAAGCGGTGCCTGGTTTGCATGAACTTATGTTGCTCGCGCAGGAGTCTACCAATACGCACCGGGCTGCGGGTAATCTCTTGCTAGCTCGGGATGAATCCGAATCTAAATTGATGTGGACGAGACTGGACGAGGCCCGGCAGAAAGAACTTGATCGATTGACGGAGGTTTTCTCCAAGGGCCCCGTGTCTGCAGGCGATCCGATGGAACCCCTGTGGTTGGCATCTCACAATTACAATCAATTACTTGCTGAATATCTGGAGTTTGTAAAACAGGGGAAGCGTGATGAGGCGCTGGCTTATCGACTCGATAAATTACGACCCTCATTCGATCTCTACCAGCAACGTCAACGTGAGGAGTCAGTCCGCTTGAATCTTGAGGCGATGCAATCGAACAGGGAAATCTCCGCACAGGCTAAAGAACGACAGAGCCTGCTTCTAGGCTTCGGGGGATGGCCGTTTGCGGTCTTGATCGCTATGTTGGCTATCTTCGCCGTGCTCGGTTTCGTTCTCTGGAAACAGCTGAGGGGTATTGAAAGCAGCGAGGGCATGCTTCGCACCGACCGTTCGTTTTGAGCGAGTGAATTGTCCGGGGTAGATTTAAGCCACGGGTTTACCACGTTCGAAATCCAAGACTTTAACGGCTTTGGGTTGGCACAAGACAATCATGCCGCACTGTTAAGCCATTCGCTCTGTCACCACCCCATGTCTTTCATTATATTATTTCCCCTCATCGCCGGTGCGTTGACAGCGTATTTGCTTGGGTGGCCGGGGTATTGGTTGCTTGGCCGTTTGGGCGTGATTGATAAACCCAATGCTCGATCCTCCCACGGTGTGCCCACGGTGCGTGGAGGCGGAGTATCAATAATCGTCACGATCCTTGGTGCTATTATTTTATGGATGTGGCTTGAAGCAGGCGCAGGTGCACAAAAGACGATCCTCGCAGCGATGGGAGGGTCTGTGCTGGTGCTTGCCGGGGTATCTTTTATGGATGATTTACGCTCAGTAGGGGCGCGTCTGCGATTCGGATGTCATGCGGCTGCTGCGCTCGCAGTTTTGCTGACGGCGGGAATTCCTCGAACTGCTTTGGGCGGCAATTTAGGGGTGCTTGTATCTGCTGGATTAGCCTTGGTGGGATTTCTATGGATTGCGGGCCATACCAATGCCTTTAACTTCATGGATGGCATCAACGGACTTGCGGCCGGGCAGGCGGTGATAACTGGCCTGGCGACAGCCGGTCTTGCTTTGGCGGTTGGCCTGCCGCCGGGCCACCCAGTGATTTGGCTGGCGCTGGCCACAGCAGGGGCGGCGGCAGGTTTTTTTCCGCACAACTTTCCCCGTGCGCGGATGTTTATGGGGGACGTGAGCAGTGCGCCGCTGGGCTTTTTGTTGGCGGCGCTTGGCTGGTGGCTGGCCTGTGAATCGGGGTGGTGGTTACTGCTGCCGGTCGGGCTCATTCATGCAAACTTCGTCCTCGATACAGGCTTCACGCTCATGCGCCGTGTTTTGCGTGGTGAGCGATGGCATGAGCCGCACCGCGAACATTTTTATCAACGATTAGTGCGCAGCGGACGCAGCCACGCCTACGTGACGCTCCGTGAACTCGCGTTGCAAAGCATAAGCGCCCTAGCGGTGATTAGCGCAGTGAGAGCTGGTGGTGGGTGGGTGTTATTGGCGGCGGTGTCAGTGGTGGCGGCATGGACTTTATTTTTCATGCATGCCGAACGAGGGTTTCGTGCGCTAAAACCATGAGCCTGACCGAGCAATCATCAAATCCGGCTTTGGGTTTGCGGCTTGAACCGATGCGGCGGGCGCAATGGGTTTGAAGGCATCTATGAAGACCTCTCCCACGCTGCTTTCCGTAGTCAATCAGGTGCTCGCTAACAAACGACGGCCTGCCGTGGCTGCGCTGGCTCCGGAGACCAGACTACGAGAAGAACTGGGCTTTGATTCGCTCGACCTCGCCGAGTTGACCGTGCGACTCGAGGAGGCCTTCGGCGTGGATATTTTCGCAGCGGGCGTGGTTCGCACGGCGGGGAAAATCGAGGCGAGGTTGCCATCGGCACGGAAATGAATTTGCGCCCCGCACATGCCGATTGCCTGTGGCTCAATCCTGATACCGGTGCGCGGAGTTCTTATGGCGAACTGAAGGAACTGGCAGGGCTCGAAGAGGTGGAGTGGCGCCCTTGGTTACGCCCTGAGACTCCCGGCGAGGCGGTGTTAGGTTTACTCACTGCACTGGTGATCGGGCAGGAGTTGACGTTGGTGGATGCGGATTTGAGCGCAGAGGAGGCGCGAGCGGTCGGTGCGATACCGGAACGTTTGGCCGAGGTACGCCGAGTGCCGGGTCGCCGCTTCGAATCGGTCGCGGCCATGATAGACGCAATACGATCAGAATGGAAAGCCGGTGTTGCGGGCGGATTCCGTTTGACCCTGTT
>JBEGTN010000097.1:0-4797 GCA_041179405.1 Verrucomicrobiota bacterium | reverse complement strand
CTCGCCCAAGAATGGGACGCGAAAAACATCCTCCTCGTCCTCGGCGAATACATTTGGCAGCGCGAAGTCATCCCACCCGCCGCGCAATGGGGCTGGGCCATCGAGACCTGCCGTATCCTCGGCGACTACGCCGACAAGAAGAACGTGGACATCGCCCTCGAGCTCGAACCCTTCCGCCTCAGCCTGCTCAACAGCGTCGAGAAGATGGCCGCCTTCGTGGACGAGTGCGCCCACCCGCGTGTTCGCGCCAACATCGACATCAGCCACCTCGTGCTCGCCGACACCATGCCGAGCGACCTCGTGAAGCTCAAGGACCGCGCCATCCACGTCCACATCAGCGACTGCGACGGCAAAGTCCACGGCGACCTCCCGCCCGGCCGCGGCATCGTGAAATTCGAGCCCTACTTGCAGGCGATCAAAGAGCTCAAAATCGACGGCACCGTGGCCATCGAGCTCGAATACTCGCCCGACCCGTCCCGCATCGTCGAGTGGGTCGAGGAAGCCTATACCCAGACTAATCGCCTGATGCAGCTCACCGGCCTGCGCGGCGGAGTCAGCCGCGCCACGCCGCCTCCTGCGCCTTTCTTTCGTAAACCTAGATCCGGCAGTCGGGCGGCGGAGTATCGCGCAAGATGTTGAGTCGAAAGGCGCTCGCGAAATCCCGAGGTGCACCTGGCTGGTGCATCGAGCGGGTGACGCGAGCGCCAGGCGACCAACAGGTTGTGCGAGACGACCCGATCCGACTGCTGGATCTAGGGTAAAGGTTCTGCCGGGGGTGGCGGGTGCCCGTGTGAATCGTGTGGCACGGGTGATGGCATCCTACCTTGCCAGCCTGACATGAGCACCGAATCAAAGAAAAAACTGCCGGCTTCGGTGCGACAACGATTGCTCAATCTGAGCAAGGCGCGGAAGTGGGTTTGCCTCTGTGATCACTGGGGCCGCGCTCCGTGGGCTTCCCCCGATAAAACCTGACATTCATCTGATCTTTTCTCCGTGACCTCTGTGTCTGGGCTCCGGCTCGGCTCTGTGACTAATCCGAAGAGCTACAGGCGGGCTTAATTGAGACTGCGATCTAAGTCCGGCAGCACCTGGTGAACGTATTCACCAACGTCACTTTCGCCCGCCATAAACCCGCCCGCCAGGCTTCGGACATGGCCCTCAAACTCATCGAACTGGAAACCGATCTCCTCGTCGCCGGCGGCGGACTCTCCGGCGTCTGTGCCGCGCTCGCCGCCGCCCGCAACGGTGCCCGCGTCATCCTGGTTCAGGATCGCTCCGTGCTTGGCGGCAACGCCTCCAGCGAGGTCAAGATGCACATCGTCGGCGCGGACTGCCACGGTTCAAAGCCGGGCGCTCGCGAGTCCGGCATCATCGAGGAACTCCGCCTCGAGGATGCGGCGCGCAACCCGGCCGGCGTCTATTCCCAATGGGATTTGTTGCTCTACGAGAAGGTCGTGCTCGAGCCCAACATCCGCCTGCTGCTCGATACCGATGTCACCGGCGTGGTGATGGAGGGCGACACCCTCCGCGCCGCCCGCGCCCTGCGCCTCTCCACCGAGGACGAGTTTTTCATCCGCGCCAAGTTCTTCGCCGATTGCACCGGCGACGGCCGCTTAGGCGCCGAGGCCGGTGCCGATTGCCACGTCGGGCGCGAGGCTAGGTCCGACTACGGCGAGTCGCTCGCCCAGGAGAAAGCCGACCGGCAGACGCTCGGCAGCTCCATCCTGCTCACCGGCCGTGAACATGACACGCCCCAGCCCTTTGCCCGGCCTTCGTGGGTGCGCACCTTTAAGAAGGACGATTTCAAGCTGCGCCCGATCAAGAGCTTTGAATACGGCTACTGGTGGTTCGAGTGGGGAGGGCAGCTCGACACGCTCAAGGACAACGCCGAGATCCGCCACGAGCTCCTGCGCATCACCCTCGGCGTGTGGGACTATATCAAGAACTCCGGCGAGTTTCCCGAGGCCGCCAACTGGGGGCTGGAGTGGGTCGGCTCCATCCCCGCCAAACGCGAATCACGCCGTTTTCACGGCCCCTACCGGCTCAGCGAGAAGGACGTGCTCACGCCGGCCGGCTTCGACGACACGGTCGCCTACGGTGGTTGGTTTGTGGATACGCATCCGCCCATGGGCGTCGATGCGCCGGAAGAGCCGCCGTGCATCCAGCATCATTTCGAGCACCTGTTTCCGCTGCCGCTGCGTTGCTACCACTCGCGCAACATCGGCAACCTCTTCTTCGCCGGGCGCAATATCAGCGCCACCCACATCGCCTTCGCCAGCACCCGCGTGATGGCCACCTGCGCCGTCGGCGGCCAGGCGGTCGGCACCGCCGCCGCCCTCTGGCTGAAGCAGTCGTCCAGCGATATCCGCACTCTCTCCACCCCGGCCAATGTCCGCGCCCTCCAGCAACACCTCCTGCGTGACGACGCGTTTCTGCCCGGTCTCCGCAACGAAGATCCGGCCGATCTCGCTCGCACCGCCCAGGTCCGCGCCACCAGCGGACTGCGCACCGCGCCGCTCGCGCTCGATGGCGTCACGCGGGATTTGCGGGCAACGTTCGGCGCCTGGTCGTCGGACAGCACGCACGCCTGGACTTCCGAAGCGCTGCCGGCCTCGCTTTCGCTCGAATTGCCGGCCACCGCGCCCATCCGCGAGATCCACGTGACCTTTGATAGCGGCTTTGAGCGCGAGCTCATCCTCACCCCCAGTCACCACCACCAGAAAATCAGCGCCCCACGTGGCGCGCAGACAAAGCTCGTGCGCCACTACCGGCTGAAAATCGACGGCGTGGTCGTGCATGAGGAAACGGGAAACATCCTGCGCAAACGCGTGCACCGCCTGCCTGCCGCTGTCACCGGCCGCATGGTGGAACTTGAGTGCCTCGCCACCCACGGCGCAGCCGAAGCACGGGTTTTCGAGGTTCGGGCTTATTCAACCTGACGCGTGCCTTGGAGTCCGCCCGCACCGCGTTCCCGAGCGGGACACCGCTTTTGCTTCTGCGCCTTGGGCAGAGGGAAATGGCGGCGCCCCAAGGTGCCTCGACGTTTTGATTGGGTGAGGGGAGGGGACCTTCTGCCCCCGATGGAAAAAGAAAACGAGGAGCCGAGCTGTGCCGGGTGCTCGATGGCTTGATCGAGGGTAGCGGGAGCATCTTGCTCCCGTGGTTGCGGAAAGGGAGCTGGGAAGCTCCCTCTACTTTGCTGCCTCGGCCGCCATTTCCAGGTGTAGGGTCGCAGCTTAACTGCGACCGCGATGGACGGGACGGGGCGTCGAACCCCAAGCCCGGTCGCACACAAAGTGCGCCCCGCGACTATTTTTATATCACGGAATGTCCCTGATCTCGACGGTGCCGACGCCGGTAAATCCAACGATTCGTTCAAGACCTGCCGCCACCCCTCCCATCGGTCTATTTTCAGCCCCGGCCGCCCCCGTGCGTCCACGCTTTTTTGTGCCCTACCCGCGAGATTCACCCCAATTTCGTTCAAATCCGGCAGCTATGGACCGCATTTGTCCGCCCCCCTCTGTTAAAAACAACGCATGCAGCACTTCGCCCCTTGCAGCCCATCACGCATATCGCTCTCAATTTACGCAATTCTCACTATGGCCCTCAGCACGAGTCGATTGGTCGGGAAAGGCGTTTGCAACGCCACCCGAGGAAAGCGCAACAATGGCATGGCGTCGGCAGGTTCGGATACGCACGCGGTCCTAGCTCGCTTACCAGCCATTCTTTAACCCGTCGCAAAGTGCCTACCCCCGTTAATTGTCCCAATCCCCCCATGCCCATGACCGCACGCCCCATCTTTATCGAATACCTTGAAAACGGGAAGTGGGAACAATTATGACCGCCGCAAAACTGAGCTCTCTCGTCCCCTCATGCCACGCGGACTTCATATCCGCCGGACTGACTGTTAAGCCGGAATTTATTCGTCGGCTGGCGGCTTCGCTTCTCGCAAAACGATTTGTAATTCTAACCGGATTGAGCGGCTCCGGAAAAACAAAAGTCGCTCAATCCTTCGCTCGATGGATTACGGGGAACTCCTCGGTAAATGATCCATTTACACTTGGCGCGGAGATTCCGTCTGATCGAATTACTTATTATATTCGCGGATCAGATCGCCTTTCAGTAGAATTCTGGAACGCATCGGAGGCAATTGACGCAACTAAAGTCGTTCTTCCGCGTGCGCTCATCCAAGAATGGTCTGATCATATTAAAATTAAAGGACTCACTCGCGATGCGCCTGCGCGACAATTGCGAGAAGCGGTAGAGGCGACTACCAAATTCTCGAAGCAATTGAATTCGTTTGAGACACACCTGAAGGCGGCGGCCTTTGCATTGTGTGAAGCAAATGGCGAAACGGTGATTACCCGCGCCTACGAAATCATCTCAGTCGGAGCAGATTGGACCAGCAATGAACAGGTTCTTGGTTATGCAGATGGATTGAATCCAAGTCGTTATGTTCGCACCAAAACACTTGATCTCATCCTGCGTGCGACATCGAAACCCGACCTGCCGCACTTTCTCATTTTGGACGAAATGAACCTCTCGCACGTGGAGCGGTATTTTGCTGATATGCTCTCGTCGATCGAATCCGATGAGCCAATTCATTTACATGCGGATCGAGCCCCTGACGGCAGCCCTGCGATACGCGACGGCGTGCCAGGGGAAATTAAACTACCGTCGAATCTCTTCTTGATTGGCACGGTCAATATTGACGAAACCACATATATGTTTTCGCCCAAGGTGCTTGATCGCGCAAACGTAATCGAATTCCGCATCACCGGTGGTGAGATGGCCGGA
>JBEGTN010000096.1:0-4629 GCA_041179405.1 Verrucomicrobiota bacterium | reverse complement strand
AGAACCGGTGGACGGCGTCTTCGGGGCGGGTTTTGAGGAGGTTTTCGCCATACGACAGGCGGAGACGGACAGGTTTTATCACGACCTTCTGCGACATGTGGCGTCGGCCGAGGAGCGCCGCATCGCCCGCCAGGCCTACGCGGGTCTGCTGTGGTCGAAGCAGTTTTACCACTATGTGGTGAAGGACTGGCTGAATGGCGACACGAAGATGCCGCCTCCGCCCGAGCAGCGCCTTGAGGGCCGTAACACCGAATGGCGGCACCTCTTCAACCGCGACGTGCTCTCGATGCCCGACAAGTGGGAATATCCGTGGTTCGCGGCCTGGGATCTGGCGTTCCACATGATCCCGTTTGCACGGGTCGATCCCGACTTCGCCAAACACCAGCTCAACCTGCTGTTGCGCGAGTGGTATATGCACCCGAACGGGCAGATCCCCGCCTACGAGTATAATTTCTCCGACGTGAACCCGCCGGTCCACGCCTGGGCTTGCTGGCGCGTTTACAAGATGACCGGCCGGCGCGGCGCGCGCGACCGGCAGTTTCTGGCACGGACCTTTCAGAAACTGCTGCTCAACTTTACGTGGTGGGTGAATCGCAAGGACCCGAGCGGGAAAAACCTCTTTGCCGGCGGCTTCCTCGGGCTGGATAACATCGGCGTCTTCGACCGCTCCAAGCCGATGCCCTCCGGCGGTTCGCTCACCCAGGCCGACGGCACTGCGTGGATGGCGTTCTACTGTTCCACCATGCTGGCGATGGCGCTTGAGCTGGCGCAGGGCGATCCGTCCTACGAGGACATCGCCTCGAAGTTCCTGGAGCACTTCCTGGCGATCGCCGACGCCATGAACAGCCTTGGCGGCAACGGACTTTGGGACGAGACGGACGGGTTTTACTACGACCAGTTCGTGTTACCCGACGGCCGCTCGAAGCCGGTGCGGCTGCGCTCCATCGTAGGCATCGTCCCCTTGTTCGCGGTGGAGTTCATCAGCCGGGAACAACTGAACGCGCTCCCCGGTTTCGCGCAACGCACCCGCTGGTTCCTGAAACACCGCCCCGACCTCGCAGGCAAGATTTCCTGCCTCACGCGCGACGGCTGCGAGACGGGGCAATTCAGCCTGGCCATCCCGACGCGCGAACGGCTGGAACGGGTGCTGCGCTACGTCTTCGACGAACGGGAGTTTCTCTCTCCCCACGGCGTGCGCTCCCTTTCCCGGGTGTATCTGGAGAAACCTTACGTATTGCAGATCGACGGCGAGGAGCACCGCGTGGATTACGTGCCGGGCGATGCGAACTCGGGACTTTTCGGCGGCAACTCCAACTGGCGCGGCCCGGTTTGGTTTCCGGTCAACTACCTGCTGATCGAAGCGCTGGAGCGTTATCACCATTTCTACGGTGACACCTTCACGATGGAGTTCCCCACCGGCAGCGGACGCCACCTCACTCTCGCGGCGATCGCGGTGGAGTTATCACGTCGCCTGGTGGGTTTGTTTATGCCGGACGCCTCGGGGCACCGGCCGGCGCTGGGTGACGATCCGCGTTTCGCCTCCGATCCGCACTGGCGCGAGCACCTGCTTTTCCACGAATACTTCCATGGCGACACCGGACGTGGACTTGGGGCCAGCCATCAGACGGGCTGGACTGCGCTGGTCGCGCGCCTGATCGACCAGTGCCCCGGGAAACCGCTGGGCGAAACACTGCCGCCCTTCGCCTTTAAGCCGGCCCCTACAGCGCGGCCTTGAGCCGGTGGGCACTGAAAACGGGGGGCAGGTAACATGGGCGGGGATAGCCCGGGGTTCGCAAGCGAACGGCCGGCGGTTCCGCCCCACCTGAAATCCAAAGGCCTGGGGACTTCGGCTAACTTGATTGATCGCGCCTTTCGCGCTTCTGTTTGCGATAAAAGCACACCAACTTGCCTGCGCATATGTTCCGTATTTTTATAAATGATCGCCGGGTGCAGTTACTGGGGTTGATCGCGTTGGCCACGGTGTTGCTGGGGCGCTTTCTTTTGCCGGTCGGCTGGGTGCTGACGGCGGTCATCAAGTCCGGCTACTGGCTGATCTTGCTGGCCACCTTGGTCTGGGGCGCGGCGCTCTGGCGGATGGCCAAGGTCGAGGGTTGGCGGCTCGGCTGGGACGGCGTCCGGCGTAACGCCGTGATCGCGGCGTTGATCCTCGGCATAGGCGGGCTCTGGCAGGCGCAGGAGACGCATGGGTATAAAATCCTCGCGGACGAGGCGCTGCTGCTGGGCACCTCGCTGAATATGCACATGGACCGCGATGTCGGCTATCCGGTCCGTGCCACCGATGTGCAGGGGCCGTTTCAGATCTTGCAGGGGCAATTGGACAAGCGGCCTTACTTTTTCCCGTTCCTGGTCTCGGTGGTCCATGATTTCACGGGCTACCGGACAACGAATCCGTTTTGGTTTAACACCGGATTAAGCTTCGTTTTTCTGGCGCTGCTCTACGGGCTGGCGGCGAAGGCGGGCGGGCGGCGGCTGGCGGGCGTGCTGGCGCTGGTGCTGGCGGCCGGCTTGCCCCTGCTGGCGCAGCAGGCGGCGGGCGGAGGGTTTGAGTTGCTGAATCTCACGCTCATCACCGGGTGGTGGTGGCTGGCGATCCTTTATCTGGAAAACCCGGGAACTGAACGGCAGGACGCGCTGGTGATGACTTCCGTGCTGCTGGCCTCCACGCGTTACGAGTCGATGCTCTTTTTGGTGCCCACGGCGGTGTTGCTGGTGACGGCGTGGTGGCGGGAAAAGCGCGTGATCGCGAGCTGGCCGACTTGGGTGGCTCCGTTGTTTTTGTTGCCGATGTTTTGGTTGAACCAGGCGTTTTCGGCCAACGAGAGTTTTTGGGAGCTGCAATCGGTGGGCGCGAAAACGCCCTTCGGGTTGCAATACGTGGCGGGAAACCTTGGGCACGCGCTGGCGTATTTTTTCTCCTTTGACGGCTACCAGCCCAACTCGCCCTACCTCGGGCTGGTGGGCCTGCTCGCGTTGCCGATGTTCATCCTTTGGGCGCAGCGAATCTGGCGATCACCGCTGAAATCGGCGGGGGCGGACACGGGCCTGGCGCTGGCATCGCTGGGGGCCTGGGCGGTGACGGGCTTGATGATGGTGTATTTCTGGGGGCAGTTCGACCACCCGGTGATCCGGCGGCTCAGCCTGCCGACCCAGTTGTTGATGATCGTGGCGGTGGTGGTGGTGGTGGGCCGATCCCTGCGGCCGGTGGCGAAGGTGTGGGGCGGGCTCATCGCGGGCGGGTTGGTGGCCTTGATGGCGTTCAGCATCCCGAGCATGGCGAAAAACGCCTACGGTCGCGAATACAGCCCGGCGATGGCCTATGCGTGGCGGCGGGAGTTTTTGGAACGCCAGCCGATGCGGGACATGTTGGTGATCGACCGGGATTCACTTTACTGGATCGCGGAGCGGGTGGCGGCCACGCCGATCTTGCAGGCGCAGCTGCGCAAGGAGGGCATCGCCTACCACATGCGGAACCACAGTTTTTCCGCCGTATATGTGTATCAAACCTTCACGGTGAACCAGGATACGGGCGAGCTGACCCTGGCGCCTGAGGAGACCATGGGGCCGGATTATGAACTGGCCCCGGTGGCGCAGCGGAGAACGCACCTGCTGCAAATCGGGCGCTTCAGCCGGGTGGTGGCGATTCGTGATGGCACGAAAATCCTGGCGCAGGCGGACACGACCTTGAAGTCGCTGGATTCGGAACTTTCGCCCGAGCAACTGGCCACGGCCAAGCGGGGTTACGTGGAGCCGGATATGCGGCCGGAGCAGTTGGAGGCCGCAAAGCGCGAGTATCTGGACCGGTTCGTGCGGGAGTTGCCCTGAGCCGATGGGATTGACCTTAAAGCAATGGCTGACGGCGGCACCGGACGGGATTCCCGCCTGGAGAAAACTCGTGGCCCTGGGGGTGCTCGGGGTGTTGTCGGCGCTGGCGGGTTTTGTGGTGCTGGATGCCCGGCACGCCGGGGCGTTGATCAAGAACTGGGGCTACTACGCGATCGCGGGCATTTTCTTTTGGTGGCTTTGGGCGGTGGTCGAGCTGCTGCGTGGCAGCGATATCGGCCGCAAGGAGTGGTGGCGGGCGAAGCTCAATCGCGAGACCCTGCAGGTGGCGGTGTTGATCGCCGGGCTGACCTTGGTGGCGTGTCTAACGGTGCCGCGGATGTATAAAATCCTGTTTGACGAAGTCGTCATCCAATCGACCGCTTGGAATTTGCACATGGAACGCGAGGTGGGCGCGGTCAACCGGGCGCACGAGATCGAGGGGTTGCTGCGCTCGCTGGAGACCTATTTGGACAAACGGCCCTATTTTTATCCTTTCCTGGTGTCGTTGATGCATGACCTGACGGGCTACCGGGAATCGAACGCGTTCACGTTGAATCTGGTGCTCATGCCGGTGGCGCTGAGTCTGGCCTATTATCTCGCGCGGCGGCTGGGCGGGCACGGGTCGGGCCTGGCGGCGGTGGCGGCGTTGGGGGCCTTCCCCTTGCTCGCGATCAACGCCAACGGCGCCGGGTTGGAGATGCTGAACTTGACGCTCATCCTCGGGTTGATGGCGGCGGGATTGTTGTATTTGGAAAAGCCCGACGAGCGGCGGCTGGCCGTGCTGGC
>JBEGTN010000095.1:0-4915 GCA_041179405.1 Verrucomicrobiota bacterium | reverse complement strand
AGGACGCGTTCGAGATCGGGGAGGCGCAGGGGCTTGGAGAGGTAGTCGTCCATGCCTTGGGCGAGAGCGGTCACGCGGTCGCCCTCGAGCGCGTTGGCGGTGAGGGCGATGATCCAGGGCTGGCGGATGGGGGGCGCCAGGGCGCGGATGAGGCGGGTGGCCTCGTAGCCGTTCATGACGGGCATTTGCACGTCCATGAAGATGAGATCGACGGGCGATTTCCGCACGGCCTCCAGGGCGGCGCGCCCATCGCACACTACGTTGGGTGAGTAACCGAGGCGTTCGAGCAGGCGGCGAACGACCAGCTGGTTAACCGCGTTGTCCTCGGCGACCAGGATGTTCAGGTTGCGCACGGGCTGGGCGGCGTCAGGGGCGGACTGAAGGGTGGCCGGAGAGCGCGGCGCGCCCAGGACGCTATCCAAGGCGACCAGGAGGGTGACGGGACGAAGCGGTTTTACCAGCAGCTGGATCACCCCGCGGGCGCGGGCCTCGTTGTTGAGGTCTTCGCTGAGGACCGGCGTGAGCAAAAACAGGTGCGGACGGAGATCGAGGGAGATTTCCTGGATCTGGCGCGCGAGGGCGAGCCCATCAGTATTCGAAAGTTGGATATCCGCGATCAACGCCGAGTAGGGGCCGGCGTTCCGCAGCAGGTCGATCGCCTGGACGGCATTGGTGACGGTGACACATTCCAGCCCCCAGCGTTTCAGGTAGGAGGCGATGACGGCGGCGGTGGGGGCGTGCGGCTGGACCTGAAGCACGGTATGGCCGGCAAAATCTTTGCGGGGGGCGAAGAGATCGGGCTGGGTGGAGGGCTCCACCCAGGTCACGAAAGTGAAGCGGAAGGTGGAGCCGAGCGCGGAGGTGGACACGAGCTCGAGCGAGCCTTGCATGAGCTCGGCGAGACGACGGGCGATGGCGAGTCCGAGGCCGGTGCCGCCAAAACGCCTGGCCATGGTGGTATCGGCCTGGCTGAAGCTTTTGAAGAGGCAGTCGATCCGATCAGGGGGTATGCCGATGCCGGTGTCACGGATGTCGATTTGGAGTGCGATGGGCAGGCCCTCGACGGCGGGGGAGGCTGGCTTGATGCCGGCGGGTGCCGGGACGGAGGTGACGGAGATGACAATCTCGCCACCGGGGGTGAATTTGACGGCGTTATTGATGAGGTTGCAGAGAATCTGGCGGAAGCGATTGGTGTCGCCGAGGACGTTGGTCGGGCAGTCGTGAGCGATGTCGGAGACGAGGTGAATGCCCTTCTCGGCGGCGCGAGCGGCGAAGAGGTGGACGCAGTCTTCGATGGCGGAGCGCAAGGCGAAGGGGGCGGACTCGACCTGCATGTTGCCGGACTCGATCTTGGAGTAGTCGAGAATATCGTTGATGAGGACGACGAGGGTCTCGCCCGAGCTGCGGATGGTTTCGACCATCTCCTGCTGGTTGGGGTCGAGGGGGGAATCGAGGAGGAGCTGGGTCATGCCGATGACGCCGTTCATCGGGGTGCGGATCTCGTGGCTGACGTTGGCCAGGAAGGCGCCCTTGGCTTCGGCGGCGCTTTCGGCGGCGAGACGGGTTTCGATCAGGTGCGCGTGTTGTTCACGACGTTCGGTGATGTCCTCGATGAGCCATACCTCGCCGGGTTCGTAGGAGTGCGAGGTGAGTTCGATCCAGCGGAACTGGCCGTCGGCGTGGCGGACCTGCAGCTCGCGAGTATGCCGGAAGCCTTGGGCGCGATCGCTCTCGTAGTCGGCGCGGGCGGCGGCGGCGCGATCACCGAAAAGACGGCGGAACCAAGCATCGGGGGTGTTTAAGAAAACGCGGGGGCAGCCGAGAACCCGGACGAGGGGATCGTTGATCCAGAGCTCGCCGTTTTCGAGGTGGGCGGCGGGTTTGGGAAGGGTCTCGACCATGATGCGCCAGCGGCGGCGGTTGCGCTCGGCCTCCTCCACGGCGTGGCGGCGGGCGGATTCGGCGCGTTCGCGGCGAACCATGGCGATGCCGGTGCCGACGCCGGAAAGGAAGCCGCTGGCGAGGCAGAGCACGATTTGCAGATACCAGGCCTGACGTATGCCGGCCAGACGGGCGGCGTAGGTCTGGGCAAACCAGTCCACGCCGACGGCGCCGACGAGTTTGTGGCTGAAATCAAAGATGGGGGCATAGCCGCTGACGAAGGTGCCCCATTCGTCGGTGTAGGGTTCGGTGTCGGCCTGGGCCTGGCCGGTGAGGAGGACGGAACGCAGACGGGCGGAGGCGTCGGGGTAGGCCTGCATGATGTGCGATTTCTCGTCCACGCCGCTGCGCACGGTGAGGCCGGGAGGGGTGGCATCGAGCACGAAACGGACCTCGTCGCCGACCAGGACGCAGGTGTAGGCGAAACGGTAGTCGTTGCGGACCTCGCCGGAGGCCTCGCGCCAGTAGAGGGCCCGGCGCAGGGGGATGAGCGCGCGGTTGTAGTCCGGGGTGCTTTCCTGCTCGCGGTTGGTGAAGGTGGTGTGGAGATCGCCGTCGATCTGGGCGGCGATGGTGCGGGCGGTGCGGAGCAGTTTGTCCTGCACCTCGTTCTTGAGCGCCTCCATGGCGCGGTGGTGGAGGACCGCCGAGCATATAATGGTGGCGAGAAGGACGATAACTCCGACGAAAAGGCCCTTCCAGTGGGCGGAGGAAGAATTGATGGCGGGAGGGTTGGAGGGCGCGGAGGAAGTGGACATGATCAACGACGGGCCGGCGGATTAGTCATGAGATCGGAATTGCGTGCCAGTTCATGGGCGGCGGCGAGACCTAGCAAGGCGAGATCGGGAACGATGCGGGCGGGCTGGCGGAGGCGGTCGCGAACGGCTTCGGCGGCACCGCCGGAGAGAAAGACTTCGGCCGGTGGCAGGCCTCGCAAGGCGAACTCGGCGAGCACGGCGTCGAGCAAGGCCTGGATGAGGCCGGCGAAGCCGATGACGGCGCCGATGCGGATGGCCTCGGCGGTGCTTTTGCCGATGACGCTATCGATGGGGGAGGAGAGATCGGTGACGAGGGGAAGTTGAGCGGTGCGCTCGTGCAGGTAACGCGTCACGAGGGCGGGGCCGGGGGCGATGATGCCGCCCTCGTAACCGCCGGCGGGGGTGATGAGGTCGAAGGTGACGGCGGTGCCGAGGTCGATGACGATGGCGGGACGGCCGGGCGCGAGGACGTGGGCGCCGGCGGCGTTGGCGAGGCGATCCTGGCCGATCTCGGCGGGGCGAGGGTAGGTGATGGGCACGCCGAGCGGGACTTGGTGGGTGAGCTGCCAGGCGGGCAGGCCGCAGGCGGCGGCCATGGCGAGGAGCTTGGGCGTGGCGGCGGGGACGACGGAGCAGAAGGCGATGGACAGAGCGGAAGAAGACAGAGCGACAGAGGACAGAGGGACAGAGGACAGAGCGGACGGGGACGGAGCGGCCTGAGGTTGAGAGAGGGAGGCGAGGTAGGCGGGGAGGCCTTGGGCGGGGTCGTCGAGCAGAGGCGTCGGGATATGGCGCTGGGCGGTGAGGATGCCGTCGCGGTGGAGGGCGAGGTGGGTGTGGGTGTTGCCTATGTCGATGCAGAGTAGCATGGGCGCGTGCGTTCGATTATTTTTTGGCGATGGTGACCTCGCCGGCGCGGAAGCGGTCGGTGTGGCCGTTGGCGAGGCGGAGGAGCAGGGAGCCTTCGTCGTCGATGCCGGCGGCGACGCCGGAGAAGGTCCGGCTGCCCTGCACGAGGGTGATGCTGCGGCCGCGCAGGAGATCGTAGCCGTTCCAGAGATCGGCGAAGGTTTTCTGGTAGGAGCCGTCGAGGAAGGAGGCGTAGGCGTCGAACACACGGCCGACGAGGGCGGCGGCAAACTTGTTGGCGTCCACGGGACGGCCGGTGTGCTCGGAGAGGGAGGTGGCGACGGCGGCGAGCTCGCGGGGCCAGCCGGCGGGGGGCGGAGCGAGGTTAAGACCGAGGCCGAAGACAAGATCGTGAATGCGGTCGGCGTCCATGCGGGCCTCGGTCAACATGCCGCCGGCTTTGCGGCCGTCGAAGAGGAGATCGTTGGGCCATTTGATGCCGGGGGCGGTGCGGCAGAAGCTGGCGACGAGGGCGCAGACGTTGACGCCCATCCACAGGGTGAAGGTCTGCATGCGGGCGGGCTCGACGTCGGGCTGGAAGGCGAAGCTGGTGTAGAGGTTGCCATCGGTGGCGGAGTGCCAGACGCGTCCGAAGCGGCCGCGTCCGTTTTCCTGGCGGCGGGCGAGCACGGCGAAGGGCGCGGGCTGGCCGGAGGCGAGGCGGCGGGAGACCTCGTCGTTGGTGCTGTCAACCGTATCCAGGACATGGATGCGAGGGGCCTCGCGGCCGGGGTGGCGGTAGGCGTCGATCAGGGTGGCGTGGAGGGTGGCGGGGCGGGCGGCCAGCCGGTAGCCCCGGGCATGGAGACTCTCCACGGTGAAGCCTTGCTCGCGGAGTTTTTCGAGGTGCTGCCAGATGGCGACGCGGCTGACGCCGAGGGCGCGGGCGAGGGCGGCGCCGGAGACGACGCCGGGGGAGCCGTCGGCGGCGGGCGGGGCGTCGAGGAGGGCCTGGAGGATGAGGAGTTCGGAGCGGCTGGAGGGCACGGGGCGGAAAAAGGCTGAAAGGCTGAAGGGCTGAATCGGAAGGGGCGGAGGAACGAGTATAGGAAGGAGCGACGGTGGAAGGACGCAAGGTGGGGGAGCGGCCGAGGATGAGTTAGAAGTGCGGAGGCTTGACGAGGTCGCAAGGCGAGAGGCGCGCACGTAGGTTGATTCTGCTACACAGCGCGGGAATGCGTTGCGTAGGATGTAGCTCCGTAGCATGCAGACCCGGTCAGTAGCCTAGCGCGGGGGCAACCTAAAGCCCCTGACTAGTTTTAAGTGCGATTTTACGGAGCTCTTGCGTTATGTTGTCGGGGTAGAGA
>JBEGTN010000094.1:0-9960 GCA_041179405.1 Verrucomicrobiota bacterium | reverse complement strand
CGTCTCGATCACGGTCGCTATCACTCCCTCGCCATGGCGGTCGGCCAGCGGCGAGGCGCTGCCACCGAGTAAGTAGTTTTCAAATACGTGACTCAGAATATCGGACGCACCGTCGGCGGTCACGATGGCGGGCACGGCGATGGTGAAGCGCGGGTTCAGCCATGAGGCGCGAGGCTTGAGGAACTCGTGCCCGAGCACGGATTTCCCGTGGGAGGCGCGCTGCGAAATCACGCTGAAAGGCGTGACCTCGCTCGCGGTCGCGGCGGTGGTGGCGACGCAGGCGAGCGGGAGCGCGGCCTTGAGCTGGAAGGCCTTCGCGCCGCCGAGAGTGAAGGGCCAGATGTCGTTTTCGCCGGGTGTGGCGGCGAGGGCGGCAATGGCTTTGGCGGCGTCCATCGCGGAGCCGCCGCCGACGGCGACGACAAAATCGCAACCCGCCGCGCGCAGGGCGGCGGTGGCGCGGTTGACCGTCTCGGCCTCGGGGTTTTGCTCGATGCCGGCGAACTGCGTGATCTTCACGCCCGCCTCGGTAAGCAGGCCCACGACCTCGGCGAGGTAGCCGAGGCGCACGACGGAGCCCGAGCCGGTGACAACAAAGGCGTGTTTGCCGAGCTTGGCGGCTGAAGCGGCGAAGGCCGCGCCCTTGTCGGTGCCGAAGTGAAGTTCAGTAGGGAGATGAAGCGTGAAGGAATGCATGATGGAGTTGAGAGGCACGGAGTTCAGAAGCGGTCGGGTGGCAACCCGGACGACGTGATACGGTCCGATGTAGCCCCGACCGGTGGTCGGGGTCCGGTGGTCGGGGTTGTTTAAAAGGCAACCCGACCAACGGTCGGGTCTACAAGGGTGAGTTACTGCGCGGTGAAACCGCCGTCGATGACGAGGCTGGTGCCAGTGACGAAAGTGTTGGCCGGATCGAGCAAGTAAAGCACGCCTCGGGCGATGTCGCCGACCTGGCCGACGCGGCCGACCGGGTGGAGGTTGGCCATGTAGGCGCGCTTGTCGGCATTGTCGGCGAAGCGCTCAAACATCTCGGTCTCGATCGCGGCGGGGGCGACGGCGTTCACCCGGATGCCCTGGCGGGCGTATTCGAGGGCGGCGGACTTGGTGATGCCCTCGACCGCGTGTTTGCTCGCGACGTAGATACCGACGCCACCCATGCCGATATGGCCGGCGACGGAGGACGTGTTGACGATGCTGCCGCCACCGGAGGCAAGCAGGGCGGGGATCTCGTGTTTGAGCGAAGCCAGCACGCCCCAAACGTTGAGATCGAAGACGCGACGATAGTCCTCCTCGGTCACGGCGGCGGCGGACCCCGCGGTCTCGACACCGGCGTTATTGAAGGCGAGGTCGAGGCGGCCATAGGTGGCGACGGTGAAGGCGACGAGGGCGGCGATCTCGGATTCACGGGAGGCGTCGGCGCGGAAAAAGGAAGCGGTGCCGCCGGCCTTGACGATCTCGGCGACGATGGCGTTGCCCTCGACCTCGCGACGCCCGGAGAGGACGACCTTCGCGCCGGCGGCGGCAAGGGCGAGAGCGGTGGCTCTGCCGATGCCGGAGGTGCCGCCGGTGACGAGGGCAACCTTGTTAACAAATGAAGAGGTGGTGGTGGATGCGGTGTTCATGATGATGACGATTTAGGTGATAGATTTTTAACGGAGGTGATTTTTAACGTGCGGCCGCGAGGGCGGCGGAAAGGGAGGCGGCAGATTGCAAGCCGACGAGGCGGGCGTGTTCGACACCGCCCCGGAAAACAAGGAGCGTAGGCAGGGCGCGGATACCGTGTTTGGCGGCGGCCTCGGGGAACTCGTCGGTATCGAGCTTGGCGATCACGGCGCGCTCGCCCTCGGTGGCGGCGAGTTGCTCGAGGATGGGGCCTTGCGCTTTGCACGGACCGCACCAAGGCGCCCAGAAGTCGATCAAGACCGGACGGTCGTTCGAGGTGGCGAGCGCCGTATCGAGCGACTCGGCGGTGAGATGCAATGGAGCGGTGGCGAGGGTGTTCATAGGTTTTGTAGTTTACTAGTTAGTCAAATTAAGTGGCAAAATGCGTGAGAGTTAAAACAAGGGAAAGCCGAAGTGGTTACACCCCGGCGGTAGCCGCGCGGGCAGCCGAATCACTTCGGGCGACGTTGGCCCGCAGCAGATCGAGCCCCAAATCCGGCAAGGTCGTCAGCACGGCAAGGTCGTTCATGATGCGCGCCTGGCTGACCAGGCCGTCGATCAAGCCGTGGAGCGCGAGCGCCTTCTGGGCGGGGTCGCACGGAGCGATCACGCCTTCGGCCACCGCGTCGCGAATGGCAGACTCATAATAGCGGCGCTTACGGGAAAAAATACCCCGGACGGCACCGCAAACATCTGCTTCGGAGGTGCTTATCTCGCAGCCAACCGAGGCCAACGGGCACCCCAGCACCTTGCCGCTTTGGGCAAAAACCGCGCTCTGTTTTTCGACGATGGCTTGAAGGTAATTGCGCAAGCGATCCAAGGGCTCAACGGAGGGCGAGAAGCAGGCGTCGAGCGCGGGTTTCCACTCGCTCGTCCAGACTTCCTCGATCGCCGCGACGGCGAGTTCCGCCTTGCCAGGGAAGAAGTAATAAAAGCTGCCTTTCTTCACCTCGGCGCGCTTGCAGATATCATCCACCGT
Source organism: Verrucomicrobiota bacterium (assembly GCA_041179405.1). Lineage (GTDB taxonomy): Bacteria > Verrucomicrobiota > Verrucomicrobiia > Opitutales > Opitutaceae > IMCC26134_A. The sequence continues at coordinate 7,319 of JBEGTN010000094.1, read as the reverse complement.
CACACCACCGTAGTTCTCCTCCCAGAGGAGAGAGAGTGCGGCCTGCATCAGGCGGTCTTTGGCGTCGGAGGTGCGTCCCATGTGACATCACCGATAGTTGACTGTTTAGTTAGTGCAAGAAAAATCGAAGCGTGAAAATTGCGCTCTACGCGAACAGGGTGCCCGTTCCCTGCACCATGCCTTCGCCCTCCACCGCCCACGCCCCCGTCGCTCCCACCGATGGGCAGCTCGTCCGGCGTTTGCTCGGTCTGGCCTGGCGCTACCGCATCCGGTGCATCCAAGTGATCCTGCTCCAGTGCGTGCTGCTCACTCTCGGACTCGCGGGACTCTCCTTCACCGGACACGGCATCGACTACATCAAACACGCCGTGGAGTCGCGCGACAACCCCGCCGCCCCCGCCGCAACGCTCCATTTAAAATGGGTCCCGGAGCCGCCCTCCGACTGGTCACCCCTCGCCGTCGTCGGCGTGCTGGCAGGCGTCATTCTGCTCTTTGCCGCCACCCGCGCCTTGCTCAACTACGCCTACACCGTAGCGGTCAATCGCCTCGTGCAACGCCACCTCGTCGTCGATCTGCGCAACGAGCTCTACGCAAAACTCCAGCGCCTCAGTTTCCGCTTCTACGATGCCAACACCACCGGCTCCATCATCACCCGCGTCACCGGCGATGTGCAAAATGTCCGCATGTTCGTGGATCAGGTGCTCATCCAGAGCTTCATCATGGCGGTGTCGCTCACCGTTTACCTGATCTACATGGTGAGCCTGAGCCCGGGCCTCACTCTGGCCTGTCTCGCCTCCACTCCGTTGCTGGCGCTGGCCTCGGTCCTTTTTTCGCGCTGGATCCAGCCTCGCTACGCTGAGAACCGCGTGCTCGCCGAGGGCCTCGTGCAACACTTCACCGAGTCCATCCAGGGCGTGCAGGTCATCAAGGCCTTCGGACGCGAAGACGAGGACCGCGCCGCCTTCGCCGCGCGCAACGATCGCGTGCGCGATCAGCAGCGCGGCATTTTTTGGCGCGTGAGCACGTTCTCGCCCTCCATCGGCCTGCTCACCCGGGTCAATCTCCTCGTGCTCATGGGCTATGGCGGCTGGCTCGTCATCCAGGGACAACTCCCCCTCGGCGCGGGCCTCGTCGTCTTCGCCGGTCTGCTCGAACAGTTCTCCGGCCAGGTCAACCAGCTCGCCACCATCGTCAACAGCGTGCAGCAGTCGCTCGTCGCCTCGCGCCGCGTCTTTGAAATCCTCGACGCGCCCGTGGAAGTTACCGACGCGCCCGACGCCCTGCCCTGCCCCGCCTTGCGCGGCGAGGTTCGTTTCGAATCGGTCAACTTCGCCTACGGTGATCCGGCCGCCGGCGCGCCGTTTGTGCTGAACGGAGTCGATCTCCATGTGCCCGCCGGCGCTTGCGTCGCCATCCTCGGCGCCACCGGCGCGGGCAAGAGCGCCCTCATGAGTCTCGTGCCGCGCTTCTTCGATCCGCAGGGCGGCCGCATCCTGATCGACGGCATTGATGTCCGCTCCTACCGGATTGACGATTTGCGCCGCCGGATCGGCATCGTGTTTCAAGAGAGTTTTCTCTTCTCCAACACCATCGCCGCCAACCTCGCCTTCGGTCACCCCGAGGCCACCCAAGCGCAGATCGAGCGCGCCGCCCGCATCGCCCAGGCCCACGACTTCATCACCGCCCTGCCGCAAGGCTACGCCACCATCCTTGGCGAGGGCGGCAACACTCTCTCGGGCGGCCAGCGCCAGCGGCTCGCCCTCGCCCGCGCCATCCTGCTGGAGCCCGCCATCCTGCTGCTCGACGATCCCACCGCCGCGATCGATGCCCAGACCGAGCACGAGATTTTCGCCGCGTTGGAAAACGCCATCCGTGATCGCACCACGTTCATCGTCGCCCATCGCGTGAGCACCCTGCGCCGCGCCGATTTCATCGTCGTGCTCGAGAACGGCCGCATCGTCCAACACGGCACGCATGAGGAACTGCTCCGCGTGCCCGGCGCCTACCGTCGCGTCGCCGCTCTCCAGCTCGTGGATGGTCGCGACCTCGAACCGGAGGTCTCCGCGTGAAGTCCAAACCCGCCGCGTTTTTCCCCCGCCGCGATCCCGACGATCCGCGCGAGACTCGCCGCCCCGCCACCCTGCGCGACGGACTGCCCGCCGGACCGCTCACCGTCGTTCAACGCGCGTCCGACGAAGACGAGGATGTCGCGCAACGTCCCCTCGAATGGGGACTCATCCGCCGCCTGTTCGCCTACACCAGGCCGCACGCGGCGCGGCGCAACTGGCTCGTTTTCCTCACTTTTCTTCGTGCCATTCAACTTAACGGCCTTACCTGGCTCTTCAGCTCGGCCATAGCCGGACCGGTCACGCGCGGCGACACGCACGGTCTTTGGCTGGCAGCCGCAGGATACGGTGCGCTCGCCCTCATCACCGAGGTGCTATTCCACTTTCGCATGCGCTACGCCCAAGAGCTGGGCGAGAGCGTGGTTCACCGTTTGCGCGCGGAGTTGTTCGCCAACGTGCAACGGCAGCCGATGGCGTTTTTTCACCAGACCAAGCTCGGCCGCATCCTCGGCCGCCTCACCTCTGACATGGAAGCGCTGCGCGCCGGCATCCAAGACGTGCTCTTCGCCTCCATCGTGCAATTCGGCCAGATGGCGGGCGCCGCCGTCATCATGCTTTGGACGGACCCCGTGATGTTCCTCGTCGTGTTGGGCATGGCGCCCGTGATCTGGATTGTTAACCGCCGCTTCCGCGACCGTCTTTCACTCTACTCCCGCGCCAGCCAGGAGAGCTTCAGCCGCGTCACCGCCAACCTCGCCGAATCGGTCAACGGCATCCGGGTCACCCAGGGCTTCGTGCGGGAAGAAACCAACGCCGGTCTCTTCCGCCGCCTGCTCGCCGACCACTCGCGCAACAATCTTAACCTCGCCCGCGCCTCCGCCACCCTGAACCCCATCCTCGAGCTCAACAGCCAGTTCTTCATCGCCGCCCTGCTCCTGCTCGGCGGTTGGCGCGTGCTCCACGGTGAAATGGCCATTGGAGAACTCATAACTTTTTTCTTCTTCGCCAATCTTTTCTTCAATCCGATCACTGTATTGGGAAATCAATACAACCAGGCCCTGATCGCGATGGCCGGCGCGGAGCGCGTCTTCCGCCTCATTGATCGCGCGCCCGAATGGACCGACGCGCCCGAGGCCACCGAATTGCCGGATCCTCGCCGTCCCGCCGTCCCGCCCTCTTCCGCCTCAATTCCCTCCCCCTCGAATATCGCGGCAGGCGTGGACATCGAGTTCCGCAACGTGTCCTTCAGTTACGTGCCCGGTAAAACCGTGCTCGAAGGCGTGAGTTTTCACGCCCGCCCCGGCCAGACCATCGCGCTCGTGGGTCACACCGGCAGCGGCAAGAGCTCCATCATCAACCTCGCGACCAAGTTCTACCTGCCCGACTCCGGAGACATTCTGGTGGACGGCCGCGAAATCCGGACCGTCACCGGACGCTCGCTTCATCGCCAGCTCGGTCTCGTCACCCAGCAAAACTTTCTCTTCACCGGCACCGTGCTCGACAACCTGCGCTTCGCCCGGCCCGAAGCCACCGAGGCCGAAGTGCGCGCGGCCCTCGCCGCTCTCGGCTGCGAGGACCTGCCCGAATCCTTGCCCAACGGTCTCGCCACCGAGGTGGGCGAGCGCGGCGGCGGACTGTCCATCGGACAGCGGCAGCTCGTGTGCTTCGCCCGCGCCTGGCTCGCCGACCCGCGTCTCGTCATCCTCGACGAGGCCACCAGCGCGATCGACGCCCTCACTGAGGCAAAGCTCCAGGGTGCGCTCTCCCGCCTGCTGCGCGGCCGCACCAGCCTGGTCGTCGCCCACCGCCTGAGCACCATCCGGGCGGCCGACCTCATCCTCGTGCTTGATCGCGGCCGGATAGTGGAGCGCGGCACCCATGACGAATTGCTCGCACGGCGCGGCGCCTACGCCGCCCTCCACGCCAGCTTCTCACGGGAGCATTCGTAGTTAAAATCGGATACACAGGCGTCCGCACCGGCGAGAGCAAGCACAAGACGCGCACGCAAGTCTTTAATTTCACCTCTGAAACGCCTCGATTTACCTCGTGAAATTGCGGTTGCCTTCACCCCGCCCGCCCCTACGCCTGTGTTCGCTATGGCTACCAAAACTACCAAACCCGCCAAACGTAAACCTAACGCGGCGTTCATGAAACCGGTTCAACCTGATGACGTCCTCGCGGCCGTTGTTGGTGCGAAACCTCTCCCCCGCACGGAGCTCACCAAGAAACTCTGGGAATACATTAAGAAGAATGGTCTCCAGGACAAAAAGGTCCGCACCCAGATCAACGCTGACGACAAGCTCAAGGCTGTCTTCGGTGGCAAGAAGTCTGTCAGCATGTTCGAGATGACCAAGCTCGTCTCAGGCCACGTTAAGAAGTAAGTCTCGTCTTAGTTGTCCCCAGAACCTGCTCTTATCAAGCCGTCGGCGCTTACTGCGCCGGCGGTTTTTTTGTGCCGCACGCAAGGCGGTGAACCGGTTTCGGAACAGGCGCAAAAAAACCCGGCGATTAAGCCGGGTTTTTGGTGTCACAGATACGCCAGGTTCCTCAGCCACCGTGAGCGGCGAGAAACTTTAAAATATCGTCCGCCTGCTGCTTGGTCGAACCCTTGTGATCGGCATACACAATCTTGCCGCCTTCAATCAAGAAGGCCTGCCTGCTCGAAAACCCAAAGGTGGAGCCCACTCCAAACGCCTGCAAAACCGCTTTTTCGGTATCGGCCAGCAGGGTGAAAGGCAGTTTATACTTCGCCTTGAAATCGGCCTGCGCCTTCACGGTATCGGTGCTCACACCGATGATCGCCACGCCCTTTTGCGTGAGAACCTCGTAGGAATCGCGCAGCGCGCAGCCCTGGGCCGTGCACCCAGGAGTGTCCGCTTTTGGGTAAAAATAGACCAGCGTGTATTTTTGATTCGAATACAACTCGCCCAGATCGAGGGGTGCGCCGGCCTCCGTGATGGAGGCGACCTTGGGCGCGGGATCGCCGACGGAGAGCGGCTGGGGGGTGGCGGCGGCTGAAAAAGCATGCATGGTGATGAACAGGGTGGCGAAGAGGGCGATGTGTTTCATGGTGGGTTGACGGACAGTTGCGAAAGCCACACCCAATCCGGCTCCCGCCCGGAGGCAAGCGCCCCGCGCTTATTCGCTTTCGCCCCGCCGCGAAAACCGGCCACCTTCACCGTCGCTTCTCCACCATGACCTTCGCCGACTGGAAAAATCTCCCGCCCGCCGCCGCCGCCCGCCTCGTCCACCAACGCGTCGCCGCCCTGCCCTCCGCGCAACAACGCGCCGCGCTTGCCACCCTCGCGCCCGAGGCCGCGCTGGCCGACGCCCTCGCCGCTTCACCGCGCGGCGCGCCCCTCGCCGGCCTGCCTTTCGCGGCCAAGGATCTGTTCGACGCCGCCGGGCTGCCCACCTTCGCCGGCTCCGCGTTCCTGCCCGAGGTGCGCGGCCCTGTCGCCCCCGCCGACGGAGCCTTCGTCGCCGATCTCCGCGCCGCCGGTGCCGCCCTCGCCGCCAAGACCCACATGCACGAGTTCGCCTACGGCCTCACCGGCGAAAACGCCCACTACGGCGACTGCGAGCACCCGCGCTTCCCCGGTCGCACCACCGGCGGCTCCAGCAGCGGCTCGGCCGCCCTCGTGGCGGCTGGCGTCGTGCCGCTCGCCCTCGCCTCCGACACCGGCGGCTCCATCCGCCTCCCCGCCGCCTTTTGCGGGCTCTATGGTTTCCGCCTCACCCCTCACCACCGCTGGATCGCCGACGCCGTGATGCTCGCGCCCAGCTTCGACACCCCCGGCTTCTTCACCGCCAACGCCGCCGACCACCGCGCCGCCCTCGACGCCCTCGTGCCGGCCGCGACCGCCGCCTCGTCTCGCGCTCCACGCGGCGCCTACTTCGTCCTGCCGGGCCTCGATCCCGAGGTCGCCTCCGCCTTCACCGCCGCCGCCTCGCGCCTCGCCGAACCGCTCGCGCCCGCGCTCGTCGCCGAGTTGACCGCTCTCTTCGCCCCCGCCGCCGAACTCTACGCCGTCATCGGCGGCCACGAGACCTGGGCCTTGCACGCGCCGTGGTTCGAGCGCTATCGCGACCGCTACGATCCCGGCGTGCGCGAGCGCTTGGATCGCGCGCGGACCATCACCGCCGCCCAACTCGAACCCGCGCTCGCCCATCGCGTGAAAATCCGCGCCGCCTGGGCCGCCCTTTTCCGCCACCACGACTACATCGTGCTGCCCTCCAGCCCCTGCCCTGCGCTCACCAAGGCCGACTGCACCCTCGCCAACCGCAACCGCATCCTCTCGCTGACCGCCCCCGCCAGCATGGCAGACCTGCCTGTGCTCGCCTTGCCCGTGCCCTTGCCCGGCACCGGCGGCTTGACCACCGGCCTGCAAGTCATCGCGCCCTCGATCCACAGCCCCGCCTTCCGCCACGCGCTCGCCCTCCACGGTTGAGCCGCGCCCTGGCCGCGCCGTGAAGAAAACACCGATGTAGGCTGGCGCGAAACGCCGCGCCCGGCCAACTTCGCGATCATGGCCTGGCGCATCGACGAGCACTTGATCCGGGGAGAAATCGACAACCGCACCCGCGGCCGGGTGAGCGGCACCTTGTGGTTCGCGGGCCGGACGGACCCCGTGGTCCTCGATCTGGCGGGCAACGCGTGGCGCGACCTGGCCGGGCACGTGTTGCGCTTCACCAACCCCGATCCAAAGCCGGCGGCGGACGGCGCCCTGGACGGCTTCGCGGCGCGGCAAAGCGGCGCGACGGGCGACATCACCGCCTCGCGCAAGGTGCGGGTGCCCGAGTGCTCGATGGACGAGTTGATGGACTATTATAAGGCGAAGAAACCCTTCCCCTGGCACTGGGGCAACAGCCTCTACCTCGAATGGCACGGCGAGCGGAACGGCCGCGTGGTGATCGAGAGCGCGACCTACCAACTGGAGATCGTGGGCGAGGCGACCTGGACGATGGATGAGGACGAGGAGCGGCGGCAGCGCGAGGCCAACGGGCACGCCGCCAACGCATCCATGGAACGGCTGGTAAACGCGCTCAACCTCGACGCGGACGAAGCATCGCCCGACGACGAAGACGATGAAGACGACGCCGCGCCGACCAGCAAAGCCGAGGCGGCTGCTGACGCCGAGCAGGCGCGCATGGACCTGCTGCTGGACCGCGTGAACGCCCGCATGGTCCGCGAACTCGAGGCGGGCCGCTCGCCGGACCTCGAGCACGTCATGGACGAGGAGCGCGCACGTT
>JBEGTN010000093.1:0-3582 GCA_041179405.1 Verrucomicrobiota bacterium | reverse complement strand
CCGGTCTTACCGAGGTCGAAGCCAATGCACCCTACGTGCAGTGGTTGAGCCAAATCCATGCCCACCTCAAAGGTGGCAAAGCCCGAACCATCTCAGCGGCTGAACTCCCGGCCGAACTCGCCGGGGAATGGTCGCAGTGGCTGCCCGCCTACGCGGCGTGGATCCCATTTGGACAAGAAGGCTCCGTCGATGGCCCCGGCGGCCTGCTTTTTGCCCGTGATATACCTTGGCGCGAAATCGAGCTCAGGCTTCTGGTGGAATGGCTTGAAACTTGGTTCTGCGCCTACCGTGCAGAGAACCGGCCGGGCGTTCTCAGCGGCTTGAAACGCGCCGCCCGCCGGGCCCCGCGCGCGCTGGCCCGCAAACCCCTGCTTTGGGCCGGACTCATCCTGACCGTGCTCCTGTTCCCTGTTCGGCTCTCCGTGCTCATCCCGGGGGAACTCGTGCCTTCCGCCCCCGTAGCGATCCGTGCCCCGATGGAAGGGGTGATCAAAAACATCCTCGTCCGCACCAACGAATCGGTCAAAGCCGGCCAGGTATTGTTCGTTTACGACGATATAATCCTGAGCAGTAAACTGGAGGTCGCCATGGAGGCGCTCCGCACCGCAGAAGCCGAGGAGCGCCAGTTCAGCCAGCAAGCGCTTTTCGATCAACGCGCACGCGGCGCCCTCAGCACCGCCCGCGGAAACGTCGAGGAAAAGCGGCTTGAGGTGGAATACCTCAAGGGCCAGCTCGGGCGCAACCAGGTGTCCGCCCCGCGCGATGGCATCGCTTTCGTCGGCGACCCTTCCGAGTGGATCGGCCGCCCCGTCATCGCCGGTCAACGCATCCTGCGCATCGCCGACCCCGCCGACTGTGAGATCGAAGCCTGGCTGCCGCTCGGCGACGCCATACGCGCGCCGGTAGATTCGCCGGTTAAGCTCTACCTCTCCGCCAGTCCCCTCTCTCCCGTGGAAGGTCGCTTGCACTACATTTCCTACGAAGCGCTGCGTCGCCCCGATGGCACCTATGCCTACCGCGTGCGCGCCAAACTAGAGGGCGAAACCGATCATCGCGTAGGATTAAAGGGCACCGCCCGCCTGTCCGGAGACCGCGTCCCGTTCATTTACTGGGTGCTCCGCCGCCCGCTCGCCGCCGCTCGCGAATTCCTGGGACTTTGATCGCTTGAACCTCCCTTCGCTCAGAGAAGAGCTGCACCTCATGGAGGGCCCGCGCTCGCACGACGGCCAGCCGGGCTGGACCCTGCACGACCCCGCGCGCAATCGGTTCTACCGCCTCGACTGGCCCACCTTTGAGATTCTTAAACGCTGGTCGCTCGGCGGACCCGATGTCATTGCCGCGCAAGTCGGCGAGCAGACCACCCTCAAACCCTCCGCCGATGACGTGATATCCGTCCTCGAATTCGCCAATGCCAACCAGCTGCTCAAACTCGCCGGTAGCGACAACTCCGCCAAGCTGGCCGAATTCTGCAAACGCTCCCGTCCGTCCTGGTATATGTGGCTCATCCACAATTACCTTTTTTTTCGCATCCCGCTTTTCAACCCGGCACGCTTGCTGGAAAAGCTGAATAAGACGCTCGGCTTCCTATTTCGTCCCGCCTTTTGGTGGCTGACCAGCTTTGTGCTCGTGGCCGGTCTCACCCTGCTCGTTCGCAACTGGGCGACCTTCAAAGCCTCGTGGATAGATTTCGCCAACTTCCACGGCTTTCTCGGCTACTTCTTTGTCCTCGTCGGCATCAAGATACTGCATGAGTTCGGCCACGGCATCGTCGCCACCCACTTTGGCTGCCGCGTGCCCGCGATGGGCATCGCCTTCCTCGTGATGACGCCCGTCGCCTACACCGATACCAACGACGCCTGGCGGCTCACCCGTCGCAAGCCTCGCCTGCTGATCGGTGGCGCGGGTATTATCACCGAGCTCACTCTCGCCACCTGGGCCACTCTCGCGTGGGGCCTGCTGCCCGACGGCTACCTTCGCTCCGCCGCCTACATGATCGCCACCGTCACCTGGATCAAATCGCTCCTGGTGAACGTCAGCCCGATCATGCGGTTCGACGGGTATTACCTCCTCTCCGATTCGCTCGATATTCCCAACCTGCACACCCGCGCCTTCGCCCTGGCCCGCTGGCAACTCCGCGAATGGCTCTTCAAGCTGGGCGAGCCGCCGCCCGAATACTTCCGCCGCAGCCTGTCCAAGGGACTCGTAGCCCTCGCGTTTTTCATCTGGATTTACCGGCTGGTGGTCTTCGTCGGCATCGCCATCTTCGTCTATCACTTCTTTTTCAAGGCCCTGGGCATCATTCTTTTTCTTGTAGAAATCTGCTGGTTCGTGCTCTTCCCCATCTTATCTGAAATGAAAGCCTGGTATAAAAAACGCGCGGCCATCCTGGCGGCGCCGCGCACCCCGTGGGTCGCCGCATTCGCCCTGCTTCTACTTGTGCTGGCCTGCATTCCCCTGCCCCAGCGCATCCGCCTCGCCGGGCAACTCTACCCCAGCCAGGAGTTTCGCGTCGTCACAGCGGCGAGCGCCGTGTTGACGGATCTTCCCTTTGCCGATGGCGCCGCCGTCCGCGCGGGCGATACCGTGCTTCGGCTGGAGTCCACCGGCATGCATCAAGGCCTCGAACTCGCCCGCGCTCGCGTTGACAAACTGCAAGCCCAGCTCACCGCCTCCTCCGCAGAGCCAGGCATGCGCGGGCGCATCCCGGTCATGCAGGCCGAACTGGAAACCGCTCGCGCCTCGGTGGACGAGGCGGAAGCCACCATCGCCCTTCTCGCTCCGACCGCCCCGTTCGATGGTGTTTTTTACACCGCCGATACGGATATGAAGCCCGGTGAGCGGGTCGAGCGCAACGAACTCATCGGCATCGTCGCGGGCAAAGCCCCTTGGTCCGTCGTCGCCTACCTCGACGAGAGCAGCACCCACCTGGTCAAGGAGGGCCTCACCGCCCGATTCTATCCGGATGGACGCAACATGGAGCCGATCAAAATAACGATCAGCAGTATAGAAATCGATGCTACCCGAGTGCTCCCGCACCCCATGCTCGCAACCGCCGCCGGAGGCGATGTGCAAGCCACCCAAGTCGAAACCGACCTCGTGCCGGCCAAGGCTGTTTACCGCCTCATCTTCACCGCCGAATCCGTCGAAAAACTCGCGGACACCCACATTCGTCGCGGACGGGTTGTGATCGGCGCAGGCTCGGAATCGATCCTCACCAAACTCTTCCGCAACACCCTTGCCGTCATCTGGCGGGAATTCGGCTTCTAAAGTCAAAAGCTAGCATAAGTTCACCGGGTCCACATCCAGCACCTGCACCATATCCTCCGGCCACGCAAAGTCCGCCCGCAGGCGGCCGATCTCGGCCACGATGCCGGTCACGGGCGCGTTGCAGAAATACCAGAGCTGCCAGCGATACTCATCCTTGATCTTCTCGATCGGCGCCGCCGCCGGCCCGGCCAGTGTGACCTTCTCGCCCAGCGCCGCCGCCACGCGGTTTTTCCACTGCTCGGCGAAGAACTGAAGCTTCTCCGGATTCGGCCCGCGAAAGAGGTGGTGCAGCAAATGCCGGGCAGGCGGATAACC
>JBEGTN010000092.1:0-2592 GCA_041179405.1 Verrucomicrobiota bacterium | reverse complement strand
GGCACGGGGGTCTGCGCGGCGTCGTGACGAAGCAGGGCCTCGGGGGTGGCGAACTCGGCGGCGCCGGGCGCGGAGTTTTGCTGCTGAGCCTGGGTGCTGGCCTCGGACGAGGCCTGGGATTGGGCTTCGTCGTGCTGGAGACGGGTGTTCTGTTTCATGGCTTCAGGCGGTTTTGGGGAAACGTTGGGCAAAGGCCTTGCGGGCGCGATGGAGTTTGCCGCGCACGCTGTCAGGCGACTGTTCGGTAATGACGGCGATCTCCTCGTAAGAAAGCTGCTCGTCGGCGGCGAGGAGCAGGACGATGCGCTGATCGGGCAGAAGCTGGTCGAGCGTGGCGCGGATGCGTTCGCCGAGTTCCTTGGTTTCAAGGATGCGAATGGGGCCGTTCGCCGCCCCGGTGACAGCGCCATCGAGGGCCTCGTCCGCATTGGTCACCATGTTGCGCTGATGCCAGGTGGAACGAAGATTACGGCAATGATTGAGGGTGATCTGGTAAAGCCAGGTGCGCACGGCCGCATCACCACGAAAAGAATCAATCGCCCTGAAGGCCTTCATGAAAACGTCGTGCGTCACGTCCTCGGCGAGGGCGGGCTGGCCGAGCAGGCGCAGGGCAAGATAGTAAACGGCGGACGCGTGCGTGGTGTAGATAGACTGAAAGGAAGCGTCCACCGGCCCGAGCGGAAGCTCGGGGGCGGGGGCGGTAGCGAAAGCGTCGGAATGGCGGCCGAGAAACGACATCACGAACTTGGACAGGGCTGGACCGTGATCCTCACGCGAAAAGTTACACCTGCTCCGTTCAATACGCGCGGCGGGCTCAGCTCTCCTTCAACTCCACGCCTTGCGCGCGCAGGAAGGGCACCAGTTCATCCACGCCGAAGTCCGCCAGAATTTTCCCGTGCCAGTCCAGCGTCGGGGCCTTGGTCTGGCCGGAGAGCTTGAGCATCTCGGCGCGCGCCGAGGCGTCCGCGATCACATCCTGCTGACGGCAAGCGATACCGTGTGCTCGCATGTAGGCGACGACTTCGACGCACCACGGGCAACCGGGTTTGATGTAGAGAACGGGCAAAGCGGAGGAGGCCATGCAGGCAGCGAATCCCCCTTCCAGATAAAACACAAACCAAGGCGCGGCCCCTCCGCAGGACGGAGGCTGGCACGGTGAAGCTAAAACCGGCGATGGAAACCTCGGATTACGCGGATGAACGCGGATGTCAGAAAATTACGGAATATCCGTGACTCACCCGCCAGGAGACTTGTCTGGTCGACTGGTTTCTTCTGTATCCTGTTTTATCCGCGTAATCCGCGTAATCCGCAGTCGGTTTGAACTACCATTCTACCCTCAAACCAGCTACCGTTTTAAAAAACGCTCTAAAACGGAAAAGCCGGGGTCCGACGAGGACCCCGGCTTGGCGGGAATCAGGAGCATGCAGCCCCTGGTTTTAGAGGAGGAACCGGATTAAGGAGCTAAGACAGCCTTGAGGCGGAGGAACGTCTTGGAACCGGCGATGGTGGCGGTGTAGACCCTGCGCTCGCAGCCTGCGGGCAAGTTGCTTTGATCGCCAGCAAGGCTACCGGCAATGCTGCCAGCAAAACCGGCGGTAAGATCCGTGCTGGATTCAGCCGAGACCGTCAGCTTGGGGTCATCATTACGAACCACCGCAGTGATCGAAAGCGTGGTCGAGGTGGCACTGGTGACGGGGGCCTGCACGGTGCCGCTCGGGCTGGTGGCGCCGAGGGCGTATTTCATGAGCGGGGTGTAACCATCCGCACCGACGGTCGTTGAATTGGGGATCGAGACGGTCACGGTGCGGACGACTTGGATGGCGGAGTTTCCAGCGACATCGGTGGCGTTGTAGTTAACGATGTAGGCGCCCGGGGTTGCGGTGTTCACGGATCCGGTGCCGGTAACAGAGACCGGACCGCCGTCGATATTATCGGTGGAGGTTGCACCGGCATCGGTGTAAGCCGTGCCCCAGACAGCCGAGGTGCTGGCGGAGCCTATCAGGGTGATGACAGGTGGCGTGGTGTCGAGTGTCACGCCGAGCGCAGTGCTGGCATTGGAAACGTTGCTGGCGGCGTCGGTCACAGTGGCGGTGAACGATAGGCTGCCGGGAGTCAGAACGCCGGTGGTCAGGTCAACGTAACCCGCAGTGATGTCGCCCGCCCCGAGGCTGGCAGAGGCGACCTGGGTGGCTCCATTGTAGAGTTTAACCACATCGCCAACGACAGGGGCAGTGTCGCCTGAGCCGGCGAGCGTGACGCGCAAGGTGGGTGTGGTGGCCTTGGTGATACCGTCCGTGCCGCTGGCGCCGGTGTCTGAAGCGGCAAGCAGAGTGACCGACGGCTGGGCGGGAGCGGTGGCATCGCCAACGGCGTCGGGCTTAAGTTTGAGGGAATTCGACTCTATCACGAGCGAGTAGCCTGTCACATTGGCGGTGAGGGTTGGAGCGGTCCCGGACACCGACGCGGCGCTAAGCAGCGTGTAGGCCGTGGACGGGAGAGGAGTGCCGATGATAGTAACGGTCGTGTTGCCTGAGAGCGTCAGACCTCCGGTCGTGGTCGCGATGGGTGCGCTGCCATCGTTGAGTGTAAAAC
>JBEGTN010000091.1:0-6286 GCA_041179405.1 Verrucomicrobiota bacterium | reverse complement strand
TCGCATCGTCGGCGTCGCCCGGATCGACGTGGTTGCGCGTCACCAGGATGGTTTTGGTCTTGGGAAACCACGCCCCCGGCTCGATGCCGCCGACGAAGGCGTCGCCGAAGACCATGATGGTGCTGCAGGCGGCGCCGCGCGCGACCCGGTCGGCCTCGCGGATCATGAGGCGGTTGATACGATTTTGCTGCGCCTGCACCGGCCGGGCGAGGATGCCGCCGACCCCGGCGATGAGCCGCTTGTGCAGCTCCGCCAGAGTAGGCGCGGACACAAAGCTGGCGACGAGGTCGGCTTCCTTTACCAGGCGGGCCACGGTGGCGAGCACTTGCAGGTAATCGTGGGCGCGTTCGTCGGCCAGCAGCAGGATGACGAGGTGGACTTTCTCCCCGTCCATCGTGCCGTCGTGCACGATGCCGTCGCGACTGCGGCCCACGGCGAGCACGTAGCGGCGAGGCATTTTCACGCGCACGTGCGGCAGGGCGACGCCGTTGCCGAGGTAGGTCGTCATCGTGCCTTCGCGTTGCATTAAGCCGCGAAGCAAGGTCTCGGCCTTCAGGTCCGGAAAACTGACGGCGGACGCGGCGATCAATTCGGCAAAGGCCGACTTCAAATCCCGGCTTTCAAGCTCGATGATGCGCTGACGGGCTAGGTGGCGGTCGAGACGCATGAGCGGTGGCGAATGGCGGACAATCCAGTCCGCGTGAATTTATCGGCGGGAACGACTCACTTCTCCCAGTCGAGGGCGCCCTTTTTCACCTCGTAGAACAAGCCCAGCACGAGCACGCCGAAGAAGAACCCGATCGGAGCGAGGATGCTGATGTGGTTGGCCAGAAAATCGCGGTAGATGAAAGCCCACGGAATCAGGAAAACGACCTCGATATCGAACAGGATGAACAACATCGCGGTCACGTAGAACTTAACCGAGAAACGCGTGTGGACGAGTCCCTCGCTCTTCACGCCGCACTCGTAGGCGGTGTCGGTGATGGCGGTGCTCTTGTGTTTGCGCTGCCCGAACAGGTGGCTGATGCCGACGATGAGACCCGCCAGGCCGGCGGCGAGGATCACTTGGATAAGAAATGGGAGGAAATCAGCGGCGGTTGTCATGATTCAGGAAAGTTAAAAAAGGAGGGAGCAGGCGCGCGGTGACAAGGGTATTTAGCCAATTACGAACTTCTGTGAAAGCCGGAGCTTCAGTGTATCGCGACCGGCACAGATTCGACTTGCACGGGTGCAGCCCCGAAGCGTTTGCCCAGACCGAGCACCTCGGCGAACTCCAGAGTTCGGATCTCATCACTCAAAGGCTCGAACCCAGCAGCTTTGCGGGCGGTGTTGATACGCTCTTCCATCAGGGCGTCCATGCGGACCGGATCGCTGCCGAGCCAGAGACGGGGTTCGCCCCGGGTGTAGAGGGAATTGTAAGCGGGGCCGCCGACAAACTGCCATTTCTCCAGACTGGCGAGAGTGAAGGCCCAAGTCTGGCGCAGTTCAGGGATCGCGGCCATCTCGGCCACGGCGGCGGGGGCGCTGCGGTTGGAACGGAAAAACCGCGATGTATTCGATGCGTTCCAGAGGGTGGCGTTGACCAAGGCACCGTTGACGCCGAGCGCCTCGTGGTCGGTGTAAACCGGCAGGTTGATCCAGAAATCGGCGTCGAGAAACAACGGAGTCGCGAGGAAGCTTTTGCGGTCGGCGTCGCGATCAACGGTTTTGCCCAGTCCATCGAGCTCGGCGTCACCCCGAGGCACGAAACTGGTGTCCTGACGTCCGGATAAAATCGGATCGAAACGCGACGGCAAGGGGCTGTCGTAATACCACACCGGATCGTAAAACCGACCCGACTCGAGCACGAAAAAGGGATGTCCCGCAAAGGGCGCCGGCACCCGGGGATCGGTCGGCAGGTAACCGGTGAGGCGCAGGCGAAGTTGATTCAAGCCGACGAGGAAGATATTTTCGCGAGCATAGCCGCGTTGCACCAGGGCCTCGATCACCGCATGCACCAAAGGCTGGGGCGTAGCCATGCCCGCGCCGGAGTCAGCGTAGAGCTTGAGGCCGACTTTGGCCTTTTCACCCGGAGTCAGACGGCGGCCAGCCTGCTGCTCGAAGGCCCGAAACAGCCCCTCGACCGCCGGCGCATAGTCGACGGTCGCCAAGGAAGTGCCCGGCGCGGGCGTAGGCAACATCGCCTCCCACAAGCCCGGTGCAGGCGCGGACGCCGCGCTAGCGCCGGTGGCGGAAGCCAGACCGGACAGCAACATTACGAAAGAGAGCAGTGAAACACGGAGCGACATGCAGGCAGAGCCCTTGACAGACCCCTGGACCAACCGAAAGTGCAAATCTGCTTTCTCTTTTTTGTCGCCGCGCTTTTTTGTCCCCACCCTCCGTATCCGCCCTCCATGCCGCGCATCAAAGACAGCAGTAAACAGGACCTTAAGCTGCGCATCAACATCGTGGACGTGGTCGCCCGGGTCGCCACCCCTCAACGCGCCGGCGCAGGTCGTTTCAAAGCGCTCTGCCCCTTTCACCAGGAAAAGAGCCCGTCCTTCCACATCAGCGCCGACAAAGGCTTCTACAAATGCTTCGGTTGCGGCAAATCGGGCGACATCTTCACTTTCGTGCAAGAAACCGAGGGGCTCACTTTCAGCGAGTCCATGGAGGCGCTCGCGCAACGCTTCGGCATCGCCCTCGAATACGATGAGGGCGGCGGCGGACCCTCACGAGAGGAGCGCTCCCTGCGTCAGGAGTTGTTCGACCTCCACGAGGCCGCCACCGACCACCTCTACCAGACCTTCAAGGGCCCCGGTGCCCACGGAGAATGGATGCGCGCCTACTGGACGGAGAAACGCCGCTTCAGCATGGAGCTGGCCGACGAGTTCAAAATCGGCCTCGCCGACCCCACCGGCAGCGGACTCGGCGCCGCGTTGATGAAGAAAAAGTTCTCGGACGACGCCCTTCGAAAATGCGGACTGTTTTACATTAACGAAGGCGCGATACCAACCCTAGGTGCCCTCCGCCCTCGTTTCCGCGGGCGGCTTATGATCCCCATCCGCGACCACCAGGGCCGCGTCACCGCCTTCACCGCCCGCCAGACCGACCTCACCCCGAAGGACGACAACTCCTACGAGGCCAAATACGTCAACTCGCCCGAGACCCCTATTTTCATCAAGAGCAACCTCCTCTTCAACCTCGACCGCGCCCGCAGCCACGTCGGCGAAGGCAAGCCCTTCGTCATGGTCGAGGGCCAGCTCGATGCCCTCCGCTGCTGGTCCGTCGGGCTCAAAACCGCCATCGCCCCCCAAGGCACCTCCATCACCGAGGGCCAGCTCATGCTCATGCGGCGCTACCAGACGCAGCTTGAGTGCTTCTTCGACAGCGACAGCGCCGGCCAAAAAGCCGCCAAGCGCCTGCTTCCCCTCGCGCTGAAAACCGGTATCGAGGTCCGTTTCCTCACCCTTGAGGGCGCGGGCAAAGTGGACCCGGATCTGCTCTTCCTAGAAAAAGGCCTCGCCGGCTACGACGAAGTCAAACGCAGCTCGTTCGGCGGCATGCAGTTCATGCGTCGCTACGTCCTGCCCGACGCCCGCTCCGCCACCGCCGAGCGCACCCAGCAGGCCGTCCGCGACATTTATGAGGTCATCGCCTCCGCAGAATCAGAGCTCCTGCGCAAAACCCTCCTGGGTGAGATCGCGCCCGCGCTCGGCGCGCTGCAAATCACCCCGGATGTCTTCGAACGCGACTTCGCCCGCTTCCTCGCCAACGGCGGTCGCGCCGCCGCCGGCCCTTCAACCCAAAACGCCGGTAACTCCGCCGCTTCGTCGTCGTCCTCCACCCAGTCCCCCTCCGACTCGGGCGAGTCCTTCGAAACCGCCTCCGACGCCTCCTCCGCCCCCGCCGACGACGCCGACAGCCCCGAACACCACCTCCTGCTGCTCCTCCTCCACTTCGAGGCGCTCGGCAAACCCCTCGCCGCCGCCCTCCCCCACGACTGGATCGACGCCCGCCGCCCCTCCGGCACGCTTTTGAACCGTTTCCTCGCCGAGTTTGCCGAGGATCAGTGGCCCGGCCGCGACAACCTCGATCCCCTCCTCGAAACCGACGCCGAGCGCGCCCTCGTCACCTCCCTCCTCTTCGAAACCCCCAACATCGAAGCCCCTTTCAAGGTCGCCCTCGAGGGCCTGACCCACCTGCGTCTTCGCGCCCTCACCCCCCGCATCCGCCAGATAGACCTGGCCCTCGCCCAGGCCGGCACGGATAACACCATTGACCCCGGCGCGCTTCTTAAAGAACGCTCCGACCTCCAGCGCCTCCTGCGTTCCCCCCTTGCACTCGCCCCCGGCGCAGCGTAAGGTCTCCCTTTTCCGTCCTCTTCCCACTCCATGCCGCGCAAAGCCAAATCAGCCGCCTCCTCCCCCCACTCCGAAGCCGTCGAAGCCGTCATCGGCAAGTCGCACGCGCCCGATGCCTCCTCCGGCACCGAGGTCACCGCCGATAATCTACCCCCGGGCGGCATCAACGACAAGATCCGCGCCCTCATCCGCCAGTCCAAGGAACAGGGTTACCTGACCTTCGACGATATCAACGAAGCCCTGCCGGAGTCCGTCGAGAATCAGGACGAAATCGACAACGTCCTCTCCATTCTCCAAAACCTCGAGATCGAGATTCTCGAGCCCGAGCAGGTCGAAGAATTCAAGGCCCGCCAGGTCAAGGAAGAGGAGGACGAGACCCGCACCTCCCAAAACGACATTCTCGACGACCCCGTCCGCATGTATCTCAAGCAGATGGGCCAGGTCCCGCTGCTGACCCGCGAGCAGGAGGTCGAGATTTCCAAACGCATCGAAACCGCCGAGCTCAAGGCCCAGGAAGCCCTCTTCGAGGCCGCCATCATCGGCAAATACATTGGAGGCCTCGGCGCCAAACTCATCGACCGCTCCGAACGCTTCGACCGCATCGTCATCGACAAGAAAATCGAGAGCCGCGACGCCTACTTCAAAAACCTGCCCAAGCTCGTCGAGCTCGTGCAGAAAAACGAGGAGTCCGTCGCCGATTCCTGGGAGGAATACCAGAAGGCCAAAAACGACGCCGACCGCAAAAAGATCCTCGCCAAGCACTCCAAGCGCGAG
This sequence comes from Verrucomicrobiota bacterium, assembly GCA_041179405.1. Lineage (GTDB taxonomy): Bacteria > Verrucomicrobiota > Verrucomicrobiia > Opitutales > Opitutaceae > IMCC26134_A. The sequence goes on along the minus strand of JBEGTN010000091.1, from coordinate 1,169 downwards.
GTCACCCTCCGCAGCAACTTCGGCAAGTTCTTCTTCAAAATCAAAGTCTACGAGGAGTGGCTGGAGCAGATTAACCCAGTCCTGAGCGAGATCGAAGCCCTCAACGCCCAGCTCGAGCGCGCCAAGCATCCCAAGACCAAGAAGGACGCCGCCATCGACACCAAGGCCATCCACTCCCGCCTTAAGCAGATCGAGGCCGAGCAGCGCATCGTCCCCGCCCGCTACGTCGAGGTCGTCCGCCAGACTAATGTTCACATCCGCGAGGCCCACCAGGCCAAGACCGAGATGGTCGAGGCCAACCTGCGCCTCGTCATTTCCATCGCCAAGAAATACACCAACCGCGGCCTCTCCTTCCTCGACCTCATCCAGGAGGGAAACATGGGCCTCATGAAGGCCGTCGAGAAATTCGAGTACCAGCGCGGCTACAAATTCTCCACCTACGCCACCTGGTGGATCCGCCAGGCCATCACCCGGTCCATCGCCGACCAGGCCCGCACCATCCGCATCCCGGTCCACATGATCGAAGTGATCAACAAGCTGATGCGCGTGCAAAAGCAGTTGGTCCAGGATTACGGCCGCGAACCAACGCCCGAAGAAATCGCCGAAGCTCGCGTCGTCGCCGTCGCCGACGGGCGACTGCAGGGAGATCGGCTGCTGCGCCATCTTGATGACGGCGCGCACGCGCTCGACGGGCAGGCGCATCTCCTCGGCGAGTTCCTCCGTCGTGGCCTCGCGGCCGAACGTCTGAAACAATTCCTTCTGCACGCGCATCAGCTTGCCGAAGACTTCGATCATGTGGACCGGGATGCGGATGGTGCGCGCCTGATCGGCGATCGAACGGGTGATCGCCTGGCGGATCCACCAGGTGGCATAAGTGCTGAACTTGTAGCCGCGGCGATATTCGAACTTGTCGACCGCCTTCATCAGGCCGATATTGCCCTCCTGGATGAGATCCAGGAACTGCAGGCCGCGGTTGGTGTATTTCTTGGCGATCGAGATCACCAGCCGCAGGTTGGCTTCGACCATTTCCTTCTTGGCGATGCGCGCCTCGCGCTCGCCCTTCTGGACCATGTTGACGATCCGGCGGAACTCGGTGAGCGCCATGCCGGTCTGCTGCGTGATGTCGGCGATCTCCGCGCGGATGCGCTCGACGGCTTCGCCCTCGTTGG
>JBEGTN010000090.1:0-3338 GCA_041179405.1 Verrucomicrobiota bacterium | reverse complement strand
GAGGACAAACTCTTCGCGACGCTCGACCCGACCACGCGCCAGCTCCTGTTGCGCGGCAACCAGAAGGTGCTCGTGACGGACACGGTGGGCTTTATCCGCCGCCTGCCGCACGGGTTGGTCGAGGCTTTCAAGGCCACGCTGGAGGAGGCCTTGGTGGCGGATTTTCTCATTCATGTGCTGGACGTGACCGCGCCCAACCTCGCCGCGCACCACCAGACGACGCTCGACGTGTTGAAGGAACTCGGCGCGGACGAGAAACGCATGCTCACGGTGTTCAATAAAGTGGACGCCGCCGACGAAGGGCACCTGCTGCGGGCAAAACTTCTGGTGCCGGAGGGAATATTCTTGAGCGCCAAATCCGGCCAAGGCATGGACGGGCTGGTGGACCAGTGCCTGGAGTTGATCGCGGACGCCTTCGGGCAAATGGACCTGCTTATCCCGCACTCCCGCTACGACCTGATCGCTAAACTCCACGCCGTGGGCCACATCCAGCACGAAGAAGAGCGCGACAACGGCGTGTTCCTGAAAGTGCGACTTTCGCCGGGGCAGGCCGGGGTGTATCAACCCTTTGTGGTGCAAGCCTGAGGCGAGGCGAGCACGAGGGAGGGAATGGATTCGTGGCAGTTTGCAGCAAGGGAGTTCGCTTGCGAATGCCGGGTTTGGTGTTCGATGGGCCTGTCCGGTGGTGCGGTCGTCGGGCAAGCGACGCCCCTACGGTCGGAATCGGACGGCGCTGCGGAAGCCGCAGACTCTCGCTGGATTTGCGCGGGTTGATCACACCCATTTGGGAGCGCACCTAATCTCAGGCCTTGACGGGAACCAGACGGCGCGCACGTTTTCCAATCCCTTCCTTGCCTGATGGTGTAATGGCAGCACCGGTGACTTTGACTCACCTAGTCATGGTTCGAATCCATGTCGGGCAGCCAGGAAAGGGGTTTTAATCGGGGCGTCAGGGCTTCAATCCAAGCCGGTCAATGGCTCGGTTGTCGGCCGACCGGCCGTTCACTCCTTGCTTAAACACCATAAAAAACACCGATGTTACGATTGTATTACGGGCCATGCCGGGTAGATACATTAATCACAAATGGTAATGATGGATATCGCGGGCGGCATTGCCCTGATACTTTTCGGAATTCGATTTTTGCGCAAAGGCCTCGACCGGCTGGCGGGTGCGCGCATCCACCGCTGGATCGAGACGCTGCAAAAACGACGCGGAGCGGCGTTGCTGGCCGGCTTCACCTTCGGCGCGGCGGCACCGTCCTCGACCGCGCAGACCCTGTTCACCCTGCAATTGCTCAACGCCGGTCAACTCGCGGGCAGCCGCCTGCTGATTTTTCTGCTCGGGGCGAACATCGGCATCACCGTGACGGTGCAGCTCATCGCGTTTCGCTTTTTTGATTATTACGCGGTCATGCTGGTGATCGGGTTGCTGGGGTTTCAATACGGCCGCAGCGAGACGGTGCGCGGCATCGGCCAGACCCTGCTCGGGCTGGGTTTCGTGTTTCTCTCGATGACGATCACCAGCCATGCCGCGCGCGAGCTGGCGGGCGTGGCCGATTTCCAGACTCTGATGGAGGTGGCGACGCACTACCGGCTGGCCTTGGTGATCGTGGCGGCGTTGCTCACGATGTTGATGCAAAGCTCGACCGCCTCGATCGGGCTCACGCTCGCCCTCGGCGAGGCGGGGGCGGTGACACTTCCGGTGGTGCTGGCGGTCGTGGTGGGCACGAACATCGGGCTCGGGTTGACCTCCCTGCTCGCGGGTTGGGGCACGCTCGAAGGGCGGCGGCTGACCTGGGCGAATCTGGTGATTAAATGCGTGGTGGCCGGCGCGGTGCTGGCGGCCTTTGATCCGCTGGTGAAACTGGTGGCGACGATGCCCGGCACGCTCACGCGGCACGGGGCGGATTTGCACACGGCGTTCAATGTGGTGGCGGCCCTGCTCGGACTCGTTTTTGCCGGACTGCTCTCGAGCTGGATGGCGCGGCTTATCTGTCCGCTGGTGGCGGTCCCGGCGGGAGCGGCGGTCTCGACCCACCTCGATCCGCGCGCGCTGGGCAGTCCGGTCTTCGCGCTGGCCAACGCCTCGCGCGAAGTGCTCCGGCTGGCCGACGACGTGCAAGGCATGCTCGCGGGCAGTTGGGAGGCGTATCTGCAACGCTCCGCCGAACAGGCCGCCCAGGTGCGGGCGCGGGACGACCGGGTGGACGAGTTGCACACCTCGATCAAAAACTACCTGAGCCACATTTCCGTGGAGTCGCTGAACCCGCGCGACAGCGAACTGCGCTTCGGACTGCTGCACTTTGCCAGCCAGCTGGAGGCGGTGGGCGACATCGTTGCCAAGGAGCTTTGCGTGCAGGCGCTGAAGCACGCGGAGCGGCCCTTGCCGCTGGCGGCGGAGGACTCGGCCAGTCTGGCGGAGCTGCAAAGGCGGGTGCAGCACCGCTTGAGTATGGCGATATCGTTACTGGCCACCCGCGAACGCAGCTTGGCGGAGGAGTTTTTGAAGGAAGGCGAAGCGCTGAAGGAGTGGTGTATCGAGGTGCAGCGAAAACACTACGAATGCCTGCGCTCGGGTTATCCCGAGGCGCTGGAGGCGAGCGGGTATTTCCTGGATATGTTTAACTCCCTCCGCCGCATCAGCGGACAAGTGAACTCCATCGGCCACACTTTCCGGCTAGTGGGCGGCGGGTAGGCGAAATAGCGCGCGAGTCGAGTTACTTCTCGCGTTTGCGGCGGCCGAGGGGTGTTTCCCAGGCGGCGATGGTGCGGTTCAGGTGATCGAGCTGGCGGCGCATAAATTCGAGGTCGTGGAGGAACTCGGCTTGCACCTGGCGGTGGAGTTGCGGGCGTTTCTTTTCGGAGAGGGTGAAGCGCCATGCTTGGGTTTTGCGGTAGTGGCGGAGCTTGCGTTCGGTGTCGCGGCGGGCGGCGTCGAGTTCGGCGATGGCCAGGCGCAGGCGGCCGAGCGAGGAGTCGGGACCGACGGTGTCGTTGGCGGTTTCCCAACTGACTTCGAGGCGGGCGAGCCAATCGGCGTCGCGCGCGGCCCAGGCTTCCTGCACCTCGTGCCAGACGCGTTCTCGGGCGTGCGTCCACTCGCCGCCGCGATCGGGGTGGAGGTGCGATACAAGGCGGCGGTAGATGTCTTTGGCGTCGGCGTTTTCGGGTTTCGGGGCGGGGCGGGACGAGCTGCCAAAAAAATCGTCTTCGGCGGCGGAACGCCGGTCATGGTGCGCGAAGTCGTCGGGGTCATCGGGGTCGTCGCCGAAGAGACCTTTGAAGAAGTCGTCGAAGGCGTCGTCGATCTCGTCGGCGGGGTGGCGGCGGCCGGAGCG
>JBEGTN010000089.1:0-4474 GCA_041179405.1 Verrucomicrobiota bacterium | reverse complement strand
AATCTGGTCGGCATCAAACGCCGCAACTGGCCGCGCGAGGCGGTGCGCGAGTTGAAGGAGGCGTTTCGCACGGTGTATTTCCAACCGGGCAACATCCGCACGGTCGCGGCGGCAGCGCGGGCCTCGGGTAGTTTTCCCTCGCCGCAGGCGCAGGCGTTTTTGGAGTTTTTCTCCGGCGGCAAACGCGGCTTTGCCCGCCCGAGGCGCGAGGTCGTCGTGTCGGTGACCGCAGACGGCGGCGAGTCTGTGTAGGTCGAGCGCGTATGAAGCCAGCTCGTCTAGCGTTTACTTGCGGCGACCCCGCCGGCGTCGGTCCCGAGATCATCGCCGGCTGGCTGGCGGCGCATCCGGATCAGGCGGCGAATATCGACGTCCACGGACCGGCGGCCTGGCTGGCGCGCCTGCCGGGGGCGGGTGTTTTTCGCGCGGTGCCGGCGGGACCGGCGGACTTTGAACTGACGCCAGGACGGCCAAGCGTGGCGGGGGCGGCCATCGCAGACCTTGCGTTGAAAACGGCGGCGGCAGAGGTGCGCGCCGGGCTTTGCGAGGCGGTGGTGACCGGGCCGGTGGCGAAGCACTGGCTGGCGCGCGCCGGCTGGCCGCACCCCGGGCAGACGGAGTTTTTTGCCGAGGCGTGGGGCGGTGAGCCGGTGATGGCGTTTTGCGGCGGGCGGCTGCGAGTGGTGTTGCTCACCTGGCATATCCCGCTCGCGGCGGTGCCGTCGCATCTGAGCCCGGCGGCTTTTGCGCGGGCGGCGGCGGCGGCGGCGGAGTTGTGCGCGGCGTCGGGTATCAACGGAGCGCCGCGCATCGCGGTGTGCGGGTTGAATCCCCACGCCGGAGAGGACGGACTGCTCGGGTTGGAAGAGCGGGAGGTGATCGATCCGATCCTCGACGGCCTGCGCACGCTGCACACGGGGCTGTCGCGCACCTTGCCGGGCGACACGGTCTTCGGGCGGCAGTTGCGCGGCGATTTCGACGCCGTGATCGCGCTTTATCACGACCAGGGGCTGGCCCCGCTGAAGACGCTGGAGTTTGACCAGGCGGTGAATGTCACCCTCGGCCTGCCGCACGTGCGCACCAGCCCGGACCACGGCACGGGGTTCGACATCGCAGGGCGCGGACTGGCGGATGGGAGCAGTTTTGCCAACGCCGTGCGGGTGGCCCGCGAGATAGCCGCGTTGCGCCGCTTGCGCAGCGGAGCCGGACGGTGAATAGTATCAACAACTACAACGCATGAGCAACGCCGTCTCCCTCTCTTCCATACCCGCGCCAGTCCTGCCTCCGATGGCCGCCGCCCCGGACCAGCCCTTGCCCGAGGGTGTCCGCGTGGGCAATGAGCAGCTAGTCAGCCTGACCGAGGCGGCCGGGCGGAAGGTCGCGGCCCTCATCGCCCGCGAAAACCAGGGCGGTTTTCTCCGCGTGGCCATTTCCGGCGGCGGTTGCAACGGTCTCAGCTACAAACTGCGCTTCACGCCCGAGGCCAAGCGCGGCGACATCCTCGTGCCTACCGCCGGAGTGCGCGCCCTCGTCGATGCCAAGACCGCGCTTTACCTCAAGGGCACGCACATCGACTACTCCAACCAGCTCATCGCGGGCGGGTTTAAGTTCACCAATCCCAACGCCAAGGCATCCTGCTCTTGCGGCGAAAGTTTTAGCGTTTGAGGCGAGGAATACGGAATCGTTCCATTTTCCGATTGTCTTTAGGCGGAGCCTGAAGATTCATTTTTTCCGTCCTCCTCAACTTGCACCTCATTAATTGATGGCTCTCTCAGCACCCTCAGGCGGTGGCGCTCGTCGCCCCGGCCAATTCCAGCAGCGTCGCAACAACGACCCGTTCGCGCACATCAAGCGGAACGCGCGTATCAAGGTTCCCGAGATCCGGGTAATCTCGCCCGAAGGCAAACAGCTCGGCATCATGGCGACCGAGCGTGCGCTTGCCCTCGCCCAGCAGTATAACCTCGACCTCGTCGAGATGGCCGCGACTGCCGTGCCCCCGGTCTGTCGCATCATGGACTTCGGCAAATACGTTTACGAGGAGTCCAAGAAGACCAGCCACGTCAAATCGACCGCCAGCAAGATCAAGGAGGTCGAGTTCACCCCTCGCATCGCCGACAACGATTTCCTCACCAAGATCCGCCATGCCGAGGAGTTCCTCGACCACGGCGCCAAGGTGAAGCTCCGCCTCAAGTTCCGCGGTCGCGAGATGGCCCACACCGAGATCGGCTTCGAGCTGATGAAGCGCGCCCTCTCCGAGCTCAGCGGCATGGCCAATCCCGATTCCGAGGCCCGCCTCATGGGCAAGCAGATCAACGTCATGCTGACCCCGTTCCCCGCCAACAAGCGTAAGCGCAAATACACGCTTCAGGTGGACGAGCAGGCGATCGACGACACGGGCAGCGATTCGCACGAGGACGACGAGGCGCAGGCCTGATTCGTCCGGCCGGCGCGTATCCTTCCCGACCGAGCCGGCCATGTCGCCCCGCCTTCACCTCCCGCGCCCGGCCGTAGCGAGGGCGCTTCGTGGCGGCCTCGCGTTTATGGCCCTCGTCGCCGGACTTGGGCTTGCCGTTTACACCGCTTCCGCCGCTCCGCAGCGCTCGCGTCCGCGCACCGAGTCGCCCGCCGCTCCCGGCCGGATCATGCTCGGTGGCGTCAGCTACACGGATGCCCGCGCTGCCTTCAGCCGCCTCGGCTACAAGTCCGAGTGGAACACCAAAACCCTCGAGCTCACGCTGACCTCCCCCTCGGGTGTGGTCGTCTTCACGGCGGACAGCCGTGAGGCCACGGTGCATGGCATGCGCCTTTTTCTCGGCGAATCGGCCGTGCTCAACAAAGGGGTGCTCCACATCACCACCATCGACTTGGAGCGGTTTCTCCTGCCCATGCTCCACCCCGAGCGCAACGCCCCCCGTCCGCTGCGCGTGATCGTGATCGACGCCGGCCACGGCGGCAACGACTCCGGCACGCGTTCCTCGGACGAAAAACTCGAGGAGAAAACATTCACCCTCGACGTCGCCCGCCGCCTCCAGCGCCAGCTCGCCGGCGGCGACTGGCGCGTAGTCATGACCCGCACCGACGACCGCTACATCGCCCTGCCCGAGCGCGCCGACATCGCAAACTCGGCCAAGGCCGACCTCTTTATCAGCATCCACTTCAACGCCGTGGCCAACGGCGCCGCCGTGCGCGGCACCGAGACCTATGTGCTCACGCCCCGGTTTCAACGGTCCACCTCCTCGGCCAAGGCCTCGCCCGATGACACGGTCGAGTTCCCGGGCAATCGTTACGACACCTGGAGCGCGGTGCTCGGCTACCACATGCACCGGCAGTTGCTCGCCAAACTGAAGACCGAGGATCGCGGCTTTAAACGCGCCCGTTTCGCCGTGCTGCGTCTGGTGAATTGCCCGGGGGTGCTGGTCGAGGCCGGCTATCTGTCCAACGCGGGCGAGGCCCGCCGCATCGCCGACGCCAATTACCGGGGTGACATCGCCGAGGCACTCGCCACGGCGGTTAATTCCTACTCGGCCTCGCTCGCCAGCGCCCGCACGGCGGCGGCGAAGTAGGGCGGCTGCGCTTACACCCAAAACACACGGGATAGCCTGCTCCGACGTAGGGGCGCACCTCGTGTGCGACCGGGTTTGTAGATCGACGCTCCGTCCGCCCGGCGCGGTCGCAGTCAAGCTGCGCCCCTACAATCGGAAGCGATGGCGACGCAGTTGGGCTACGTTTAAACGCGAACTGGTGGTCACTCCGGCGCGTGGGCGAAGTGGTGGCGCAGGGCGCTGGTCTCGGGCGAGTGGGGGCGGAACTTGTGGGCGTCGAGCGTGCTCACGGGCATCACGCCCATGAGGGCGTTGGTGAGGAAACATTCGTCGGCGGCGAGCACGTCTTCGAGCGTGAGCGGTGTCTCGTGCGCGCGCTCGGGGCCGATGAGAGCGAGCACCCGGGCGCGGGCCACGCCAGGCAGGATGCCCGCACTGAGCGGAGGGGTGCGGGCCTGGCCGTCCTTGACGATGAAAAGGCTGCTGACCGAGCCCTCGAGCACTTGGCCGGCGGGGGTGACGAACAGCGCCTCGTCATACCCGGCGGCCTGGGCGGCGCGGCGGGCGAGGAGGTTTTCGAGGTAATTCAGGGTTTTGTGGCCGGTGAGTCGTCCATCGCGCTCACCCTGGCGGAAGGTCTGCACGCGGAAGCCGCGCAGAGTATCGGCAACAGAGTAGGGCAGGGCGCGCGCGGTGATGAGTTCGGAGGTGCGGGAGAAATCGCGGAAACGCACAACCTTCACGGCGGCGACGGGCAGGGCGACGGAGGCGAGCAGGCGGGTGATGCGCGCGGCGAGCTCTTCGGCCGGCGGCGGGGCGTCGAGGCCGAGGGCGGCGCAGCTGGCGGCGAGTCGGACGTGGTGCGCGGCCCAGAGCAGGGGCCGACCGGCGCGAGTGCGCACGGTTTCAAAGACGCCGTGGCCGAAGAGGAA
>JBEGTN010000088.1:0-5511 GCA_041179405.1 Verrucomicrobiota bacterium | reverse complement strand
GGCGGCTCGACCAGCACGGGCTGAAAGCGACGCTCGAGGGCGGCGTCCTTCTCGATGTGCTTGCGATATTCGTCGAGCGTGGTCGCGCCGATGCAGTGCAGCTCGCCGCGCGCGAGCATGGGCTTGAGGAGATTGCCGGCGTCCATCGCGCCCTCGGATTTACCCGCGCCGACGATGGTGTGAAGTTCGTCGATGAAGAGCAGGATGCGGCCGTCGGCGGCCTTCACCTCGGCGAGCACGGCCTTGAGGCGCTCCTCGAATTCGCCGCGGTATTTCGCGCCGGCGATGAGCGAGCCCATGTCGAGCGAGTAGATGATTTTATCCTTCAAGCCCTCGGGCACGTCGCCCCGGATGATGCGCTGCGCGAGGCCCTCGACGATGGCGGTCTTGCCCACGCCGGGTTCGCCGATGAGCACGGGGTTGTTTTTCGTTTTGCGGGAAAGAATGCGGATGGCGCGGCGGATCTCATCGTCACGGCCGATCACGGGGTCCATCTTGCCCTTTTTCGCCTGGGCGCAGAGGTCGATGCCGTATTTGGAAAGGGCGTCGTAAGTGGACTCGGGCTGGTCGGAGGTCACGCGTTGGTTGCCGCGCGTGGCCTTGAGCGCGGCAAGGAGCTTGGCGCGGTCGAGGCCAAAGGATTTGAGGTATTTCGCGAAGGAGTCGGGCTTGGCGACCTCGACGAGGCCGAGCAGGAGGTGCTCGGTGGAGACGAACTCGTCCTTGAGGTTTTTCGCCTTGGTCTCGGCGCGAGAGAGGGCGTCGTTAACCGCCTGGGTGACGAAGACCTTCGAGTTATCCGTGCTGCCTGAACTGCGCGGCAGGCGCTCCAGCTCGCGCTCGGCGGCAAGTTGCAGGGCGGCGACGGTGAGGCCGGCCTTGTCGATGAGCGCGGGCACGATGCCGTTTTCCTGCGCCAGAAGGGCGAGCAGCAAGTGCCAGCTCTCGACCTCGACGTGACCGTGGCGGCGGGCGACGGATTGAGCCTCGGTCAAGGCGGCGCGGGACATCTGCGTAAGGGTTTCAGGGTTCATGGGATTTAACTACGCATAGCACACGCCAGCCGGCTGGCCAACGCTTCCACTCTCAGGCAGGGTAACACCCCGTGCCACCGCCGGGCAACCCGTCCCACCGGCTCGAAGTTGAAGCGCCAACGCGTCCCACTCGCGCCCTCGCTTGCCTGCGAACAGCGAAACAGGCATTTTCAAAAGCTCATGACCGCCTGTGTTTCCACGGCCACCCTTCTACGTTATGCCGCCGGCTATCTCGCCCTCGGCTTGCAAGCCGAGGCCATCGCGGAGCTCGACGCCATTGCCACCGCCGATCAAGACACCCTGCCTGTCATTTCCCTGCGTGCGCACCTTTGCTCGGAGACGGAAGACTGGGCACGCGCAGCCGACCTCGGCGAAAAACTCAGCCGGCTTGATCCCGGCGATGCCGGCCACTGGATTCAGTGGGCCTATGCCGTCAGGCGCTTCACCGGCATACCCAACGCGCGCGAAATTCTTCTTACCGCCCTCGTCCGGCATCCGCAGGAACCGATCCTGCACTTCAACCTCGCGTGTTACGAGGCGCAGTTGAACAACCTGCCCGCAGCCCGCAATCACCTGCGCAACGCCTGCTCGCTTCAGGCCGAATGCCGCGAGATGGCCCTGGCCGACGCCGATCTCGTTCCCCTGCATCCGTGGATCTCCGCCGGCTTGCCCTTGGACTAACACTACTCCGTTAAGTAGTGCTAGTCTAACCGAACCGGCACCGCAGCCCGCTCAAACTCCGCTGCGGTCAGGAGGGGTTCGGGCGTCAGTGATCGCAAGCGCGCCACCCAGCAATCCGGCACGCGCTCCAGCCGCGTGGCGTAGTTGGTGGCGATATCGTTGTAGTAGCCACGCGCCAGCGCGATGCGCTGTTCCGTCGTCACCAACTCGCGATGCAAGGCCGCAAATCCCGCCTGTGCGGTCAACTCCGGGTAACGCTCGACCACCGCACGCAACTCCCCTGCCACTCCAGTGAACTCCGGTCCCGGCTGTCCGGGTCGGGTTGCCTCCACCTGCGCGCGCAACGCCGCGAGCACCCGTTGCAACTCCGCCTCGTGCCGGCCAAGCCCGCTCACCGTCGCGATGATGCCGGGCAGCAAATCATGCCTGCGCTTCAACTCCACCTCGATCAACGACCACCCCCGCCGCACCCGCTCGCGCAGCCCGACCAGGCTGTCATGCACCATCCACACCCAGCACGCCGCCCAAACCGCGCCAAAACTCGCCGCGGCCAGTGCGCAAAACAGCGGCAGATTTTCCGGACGCAGCTGGTTGCCATAGGCCAGGTAAATCCCCGCCGGCATCGCCAGCAACCCGCCAAACCAGGCGAACCAAGAACCCAGCGCGAGCCCGCGCGTGACCGCCTCTTCACCGCGACACGAGAGGATAAACTCTTCGCCTTTCACGATCTCGGGCGCGACCACATCGGCCCTCTCCTGCGCCGTCCCGACCGCATAGAGCATGGCGTGCAAAGGAATCGACTCCTCCACAAACCGCCGCGTGCCGGTGGACCCGTTGACCGAGCCGCCGGGTCCCTTTTGATAATACAAGTCTTCCCCCCGCGAGACGGTTTGGTCGAAAACGCGCAGCGGTTCGATTTTCGCCCCGTCCGGCCGCACCAGCACTTCGCCGGTGTCGTCCCGCACATAAAAATCCTGCTGCTCTCCTCCGCTCGCCACCGTGTCCCAACCCGTTTCGGTGACGGTGCGGGTCTTCCGGTTTCCCTTGCTGTCGGTATAGGATTCGGTGCGGGTGCGCCGCCAATGCTCCTGCACCTGCCACGTATAATGCACGCATGCCATCCCGGCCAGATAGCTCGTCAAAGGCTCCCCGCTCTCGGCCGTTCCCTTGAGTTCCACCAAGCCGATAAATACACCCTGCGCCTTCGAGGTCGGCATGTCGTATAGCAACCGGTGCCGCCGTCGCTGCCGCAGACTGAACCACAGGCAAAACAGCGTCACGCCCGCGCCAATAAGAGGTCCTGCCGGATGCATCGTCATCGTCTCCGCAGCGAAACAAAAGCCGGCGTCTCCGTCGAGCCCGCCGCATCCTCCCCTATCATAAAACTCCAAGAACAAAGTAACCTATTAAATTACTTTGTCCGCCAGGGTCGGTGGCGTTTTCGCGGCGTTTTTAGCGTCAAACTCAGGGTGCCACCCAGTGCAACCCTGCCTGCAGCCACAAGGGGACCACCAACAGCCCCGCCGCCGTGGTGCCCAGCACCACTTGCACCGCCGTCAACGGCTGCCCTCCGTAGTGCTTTGCAATGACAATGGGCAGAATGCCCGCCGGCATCGCGGCCTGCACAATGAGGACCTGCTTCACTTCGCGGGGCAGCGGCAGCAGCGCCGCCAGCGCGAGCATCAGCACCGGCAGCACTCCCAGGCGCAAGGCGCAGGCCAGCGGCGTCACCTTGGGGTCCACCAGCTTGCTCGGTGCCTCGAAATACTCGACCAGGGTCGCTCCGATGAGCAGCAGCCCCAGCGGCACCGCGCTCGCCCCGCACATCGCCACCGCCGTCTTCACGATCTGCGGCAGCCAGGCGCCCGCACCGCTCACATTTAAAACCACCGCCAGCACCAGCGCGAAGACCGGCGCGTTGAACAGCCGCCGCCAGCCGTCCCGCATCGACACGCCGGCCAGCACCAGAATGCCCACGGTCCAGATCGCCGCCTCGCAGCCGACGTTAAAAACAAACAGCACGCCGAGTGTCTCGCGCCCGAAGAGCGCCTCGACCAGCGGGATCGCCATATAGCCGTAATTAAAAATCCCGGCCGAAAACGCAAAGGTCCGCAGCCCCTTGCCGGTCGCAAATCCCGCCCATTTGGCCACGATGTAGGCGAGCCCGATGCCGCCTGCCATGGTTACAAAACCCATCGCTGGCGCGGCCAGCAAGTTTCCCGGCGCGCGCAGGGCCGAGTTTCCGAGCACGTTGGAAAAAATCAGGCACGGGTAGAGCAGGTTCACCACCAGTTTCAGCAGGCTGTCATCCGCCTCCGGCCGCAGCCAGCCGATGCGGCGCGCCCCGGCCCCGGCCGCGATCACGGCAAAGACCGGCAACACCAACGCAAGCAATGTCCAGTAACCAGGCATGATGGCCGACATCACCCGACGCCTCCCGTTTTGTCAAAATGCAGCACCACTTAAATGTGCTCAGGTTGAGCCTCCAGCCGCTTGCGATGAGTCGAACCCTTCTTTTTCCGCACGCAAAAAGCCCCGGCTTGCGGCCGGGGCTGGATATTGAGGCGCATGCGCGCCGGAGAAATAACGTGACCGTTTACTCGGGCTTGGCGTCGCCCTTGGGGCCCTTGCCTTCGCCTTTCTTGCCGCCTTGACGATCAGCCATCTTGGCGCGGGCAGCATCGGCCTTGGCGCGCTGATCAGCGGTAAGGATGGCGTCGATCTCGGCCTTGTTCTTATCGCGAAGGGCCTTCACCTTCTCTTTTTTCTGCTCCATCGGCGTGGACTCGTCCTTGCGGAGAGCCTGCATCTCCTTGGCCTCGGACTCGAGGATCGCCTTGATCTTGGTCGCCTGCTCGTCGGAGAGACCGAGGTTCTCTTTCATCTTTTCGAGGCGGTCGGCGGGGGTGGGCATCTTGGCTTTTTCGCCGCCCTTTTTCTCGCCGCCTTTCTTATGCTCGCCGCCGGCATCTTCGCCGGGAGGAGGACCGCCGGCGCCGGGCTCGGCGCGAACTTGAACGGCCAGCAGCGCACTCGCCGCCAACAATGTGCTGAACAACACTGAACTTAGTTTGGATTTCATAGGATTGATGATTTTGTGAACAATTTAGGACTAGGGTGTTTTTGCAGATTGAGACGGAAGCCGCCTTCGGCTGCACAATACACTCAGACGCCTGACCGCAGAATAAGTTACGCGCTTCATCACCTTTTGTTTTTCGCCCTCCCCCATTCACCCGCCATGAATCTAGCCCAACGCACCGCCCTCGCCACCCAAGAGATCAAGGCCACCGTGCGCCGCCTTCCCGCCCCGGTTCGCGAGTTCGCCAACCAAATCCCCGTGCACTATGAGGCCCGCCCGCCCGCCCATATCCTCGCGGAAGGCTTCCCGGACGACATCCTCGGCCTTTTTGATGGCTCGGCCCACGGCGAGGAACTTTCGGATGAACAGCCCATGCCACCCCAGATCAGCCTCTATCTCGATAATATCTGGGACTACGTCGAACAGGACCGCGAGGCTTTCGCCGCCGAATGCACCGTCACCTACCTTCACGAGCTCGGACACTTTTTTGGCTGGGACGAAGAGGACCTGGAGGCTCGCGGCCTCGACTAATCGCGCGCCCTCTGAAATCGCTCTTGTGACACTGCCCATCTCAGCTCTCTTCCGTCTATGAATTTCCTTTCTCTTCCACCCGGTCTGCGCCGTTTTTTCCGCCTAGTGCTGACCGCCACCGTCTTGTTGGCCGCAGCAGGCCTGCGCGCCGAGTCCGGTGACAAATACCTCGCGCGTTTCGAAACC
>JBEGTN010000087.1:0-5505 GCA_041179405.1 Verrucomicrobiota bacterium | reverse complement strand
CGTTGCTGGATGGCCTCGATGAGTATCCAGGCGATTTCTATAACAACACGCCTCCCAGCATGACGACCTTGGGCGGCGACAACCAGACCGGCATCGCCAGCCAATTCAACATCGCCCCGTTCGACGTAGCGGTGTGGAGCTCCGATGGCCAGGAGCCGCTGGTGAACGCCCCGGTCTCCTTCACCGTCACCTCCGGGGGTGGCCTGCTAGGCGCGACTCGTAGCAGCAACCCCGCACCGCTGAGCGCCCAAACTTATCGCACCGATGTCGATGGCACAGTGCATGCCTACTACCTGCAACCTTCCTCTGCGGCAATCATGAGCACCGTTCGCGTGACGGCTGGTCTCGGCCAGGTGAATTTTAACACGACCTCGGTGAGTGCTGGCGTCGATACCGATGGCAACGGCTTGCCCGATCCTTGGGAACAACAATATTTCGGCACCACCGGCGTCATCCCTCAAGCCGACGCGGATGGCGACGGCCTGACTAACCTGCAGGAATTCCAGAACGGCACTTCACCCACGGATTATTACAACGGGGTTCTGCCTCAGTTCGCTTCCCTCATCGTCGGCGGAGCTCCGGGGGCCGATGGCTTGCTCGCGGTCAAGCTCACCCGAACTTCGGATGGAGTCGCCCTCGTCAATGCTCCGGTCACGTTTACCGTCTCCACCGGCATCCAGCAGATATCCGCCACGCCGGGCGGAGCATCCAGCGTCTCGGTCACGGTGCGCACCGACGCTCAGGGTGTGGCGAGAGTCTATATCGACGGCGTGCTCGCCGGCACCCAGGCGGTCATTGCCCAGACTTCGAGCGGCACGCAGAGCCGCTCCGTGACGCTCTTGCTCAATCCCCCGCCCGTCAGCGATGCCGACGTAGACGGCCTGCCGGATTGGTGGGAGTTTAAGTATTTCGGAAGCACGGGTGCCAACCCGTTGGCGGACCCCGACGCCGATGGCGCATCCAACCTTCAAGAATATCAGCGCGGCACCCTGCCCGGCGTCGCCGATTTGCCGTCGGGGTCTCTGTCTTCGCTGCGTCTTTTCACGCCCTTGTCCCGCTAAACTCTGATTTTTTATCCATGTTTGTCCGATACTTCTCTGTCTTTTTGCTGTGTCTTTTCACCACCGTGCGCGCGGTTGCAGGTTGTGGTTGCGCGAGCCCCGATGACCGGGTGCGGCTCGGGTTTCGCCAAGTGTCTCATTTTGCGGGCAAGATCACTGCGAAATTTTTCGTGGGTGATCAGGAGGTCGTGGAGGCGCGTCGCACCTACACCGCAGGCACCGTGGCAAATGACGGCTCCGGTTACTACGCCCAAAGCACCGGTTGCGGTGAATTCGTCGATACGGTGTTCATCACTGCGACGGTTGGTCAGGAAATCAGGGTTGAAACTTCGTTCGTGGATGATCCGGCCAGCCCCGATTATACCGAATTGGCCGCTGGTGACATCGGTATCCTCACCTCCCTCTCGCTCCCTACCGCCACTTGCCTGACTCACTACGTGTCACTCGCCAACTCGGATTTCCAACGCATCATCCCCGGCGTGCTTTTGAAGGTGCCCGTTTTGAATGGAAATACTTCAGTGGATCGCTACGTCACTCGACGACCCGAAAGCGCCGCTGGAGCCGCTGGAGCCAGCGCTGGCCCCGGTGTGGGCCTGTTGAGTGCGCCACCCGATCAATGCACTTACCTCGACTCGCATGACCTGGGCAGCGAGTGCGGCAACGCAGCCTTCTCAGCAAGCGCCCTCACGGCGGATGCGGCGACCACCTCAACCCTTGCCGCTCCTGCCGCCACCACCGCGAGCGCACCCGGCAAGAAAAACTCCCCGACCAAGGTCGGTGCTCTCGCAAAGATGAGTCATCCTCCCGTTAGCGAACTTCCGGTCATGGACTCTACAGGTGCCGACGGAGCGAAAGGCGCTCCATCGCATTCGACCTTCTGGCCTAAGCAGTTTAGCGCGCGCTCGTCCGCAGGCCGCTCTGGCGCGCTCGAGCAACTTCCCGCCGCCGCTCCCGATTGGCTGAAGGCGGTGGCTCCGGCCGCCTCGGCGGCGATGAAGGGCAAAGCAAAGGGTCTCTCCTCAGCTGCGAGCAAAAGCTCAGGTGAAACCACGACGGTGTCGTCCACTCTAGCCGCCGCCTCGGCAACCTCCGACTTCTCGGCCACGACACTTGCGGCCACCTCTACGAATCCCGGCAGCGTGGCGCAAGCCGGCATCGGCGCGCTGAATCTTCCCATCGAACTCGGCCATCGCCAAGGCCGCCTGCTCTACGTCGCCTCGGCCATCAACGCCCAGTCCTACTCGGCGGCGAATCTTCATCTCTCCAATGACGCCAATCCGATCGCTGAGATCTCGGATGGCTCCGGCGCGTTACGGCAGGCTTGGCTGGCCGAGTCATTTCTCGACGTTCGCACACTATCCCAGTCCGCCCTTGAAGTTCGCTTCTACAAGACATCCCAGATTGGTAACTTTGACGGGACGCTCTACCCCGTCACCGACGACGCCCCGTATTGCGTGTGGCGTATCGAAAATCCCGATGCGACTTCCACCGGTCGCATCCGCTTCATCGAAACTCGCAGTGGCAAGACGACCACGCACCTCGCCCGCTGGCAGGCGGCCTCGACGGACAACGCAGGCATCATGACCCTCGCGCTCAACAACGAAGCGATCATCGAAACACACACCTATGACTATTTTACCACTCCTTATCACGCGCGCGGTGAGCGAATCCAGCGTGCCGCCGGTCCGCTCGCCTCGCCCGGCCCGGTCGTTTCCGATGTGTATGACGTCTATGGAGAGTTCTACAACTGGAGCACGACAGGCGCGATTTACGAGGCCTTGATCGAACGCACCGAAGACCCCACTGGCACCGCGCTCACCACTTCCTACGTTTACTTCGATACTCCGGGCATGGCGGCCAGGGCACTCAATGGTGTCACCTACCCCGACGGCTATTGGGAACGCTACGCGCGCTTCACCGATGGGCGCGTATCCAAGACCTACCGCCCCGTCTTGGATAACCCCGCATCTCCAGCCTTGGCGACCGATGTGAACTCCTTGATCAGCCCCGTCACCTTCCCCGCCACGGGCGATCCTTCCCTCGAGATCGAGGTGCAGGACGACGTCCTTCAAAACCAGCTCGTGACCCGGCACGCCGAGATTTACCGGCAGCATGTCGGTGATTACTACTACGAAACCAATCTCAACTTCCTGGACAGCGACACCTACACTCAGGCGCGCTCCATTCGCACCGGACGAGATGGGTTGATCCTCGAATCCTATGATACCAGCGGCGCTTTGCGGCACTTCACCTACCAGCCTGGCTCGTGGAATGCCGCGAGCGAGACCTTCTCGCTCACTGCCCCTGGCACCCAGGCGCGTCGCTCGATCGAAATTCAAGGCAGCCTTGCCCACCCGACCGGCCTCGCCAACCAATCGCTGATCATCCTCCGCGTGAGTGACGACGAGGGCCGTGACGTCCTCGAAGAAACCTATGTGAACAACGGCACTCCTTTCCTGCCCGGCGCACGCAGCGATTGGATCAGCCGCATCGTCCGCTCCTACGATACCCTTGGCTCGCTCCTCAAGGAGACCCGCAACAACTCCGTCGTTTACGAGGCCTCCTATGACCTCGATGGCCGGCTGGAATTCAGCGTGGACGAGCTCGGCGTGCGCACCGACTACGCTTACGACGACCTTGGACGTGTCCGCCAGACCGTGCGGAAACGCGGCGCGCTCTCACCCGACCAGACCACGACCAACCAATACGACGCCGCCGGACGCCTTCGCTTCCAGACGGTCGAGGCCGGCGGCCTGAGCACCACCACCGAATACCGCTACGATCTGGCCGGTCGTCGCACGCACCTCATCACCCCAGACGGCCTGGTGGAGCGCACGAGCGAGTTGGTTTATGTCGATACCAATGGGGCTCCCGCGCGCCGTGAAGTCACCGTCACCTCGCCTACCGGGGCCACCCGCATCTCGCAGTTCTACCGCGATCGCTCCCTTTTCAGGCAATACGGCACGGCTGCGCCCTCCGAGTATTGGGGCTACGCCTACTCGTCCCCGAGCGGCTTTGCCCTGCGCTATCGAGTGAAGCAGCTCTCCGACACCGTGCCCGTGTTCCTGCAGGCCACCGACTGGGCGGGGAACGTGCGCCAGGAGACGCGGCGTAATTTCGGTGGCACTGGCAACGTGGATCTCCTCTACACCTACAATGGCGGTGCGGGCGACGGCTCCTCCGTCCGCGGGCTACTCTCCCGCATCAGCACCGCCGGTCAGTTCCCCGTCCTCTACGAATACGACGAGTTTGGCCGCCGCTCGGCCGAGGGTGCCGACGCAAACGGCAACAATGCACTGGACCGCGCGGGGAGTGATCCCTTGGTTACGCACACTGCGGGCTTTGCCTTCGAAGGCTCACCTGCCGCATGGTTCGCAGTCGCGAGCGACCAGCGCTTCCTCACCGATCTCTCAGCTGTGGGCACCGTCATCACCGAGTCGAAGGCGAAGCTGACCGGGCTCGATTCCGGGCTCGTTTCGGATCGCACCACGCTTGATAGCTCCGGCCACCGTGTCCGCGAAACCGTGGCCCAGGATCGCTCCACGCTCACCCGCGTCACCGAGACGCGCGATCTTGCCGCCGACGCCGCCCAATCCCCCGTCATCCGCACCGAGATCGGCGGGCTCCTGCGCACTGCACGCCAGCCCGGCGCCGCCGCCGACATCGCCTACGGTTACGATGGGCTGGATCGCCTCCTGAGTGTGGACGACCCCGTCGCCGGCTCGGTGGACTACGTCTTCGATCCGCAGGGCCGGCTGGAGTCGAGCACCGACGGCCTTGAGCGCACCACCCACTTCACCTACTACCCGACTGGCGTGGCCGGGGCCGGCCAGCTCGCGACCAAACAGGACGCCGCCGGCCAGTTCACCCGCTACGCCTACACCGCCCGCAACCAAGTTTATCGCCAGTGGGGTGCCGGCGTTTACCCGACTGAATACACCTACGACAACGATGGCCGCCTCGTCGGCCTGAGAACCTACCGCACCACCGATACCGCTGTCGATTGGACCCAACCCGCCTGGCCCTCCACCTTGCCCGTGAGCGGCGACTTCACCCAGTGGACCTACGATTACTGGAGCGATCTGCTCGCCAAGAAAACCTACGCCGACAACCACGAGACGGTTTATAGCTACGACGCCTCTCTCCGCCTGCGCCAGCGCACGAACGCTCGCGGCCAGCCCACCCTCTACGGCTACGATTCGCTCGGCCGCGTGCAGACGATTACCTATCCCGTCGGCGGCGGCACGCCGAACGTCACTTACGGCTACGACCGCGCTGGCCGTCTTTCGACCATCGACGACGGTGCCGGCCCCCGTGCCCTTACCTACAGCGATTTCGATCAGTTGAAAGCCGAGACCTACGGCGCCGGCCCGCTCTCCGGCGTGGCGACCTCCCGTGGCTTCGATACGCACAACCGCCTCTCGACCCTGGCGGTCAATGACAA
>JBEGTN010000086.1:0-7033 GCA_041179405.1 Verrucomicrobiota bacterium | reverse complement strand
CTGGGCTTGTTGCTGGGCCTGCTGACCTTCGGGCGTTTTCCATGCAACGGTGAAATCAACACTCAGCACGCGGGTTCCATCGGCCTTCTTGATGCTTCCAGACATCATGGTGAACCCACTTATGACTTCTTTCTTTTTCACTTCGATAATGATGGTGTCGCCTGGATAGATCGGAGTGCGGAAGCGAACATCGCTAATTTTTGAAAGTAAAGGAACGCCAGCGCCGGGAGCAGACCCTGCCGCCAGAGCTTGACGGGCCATGAAAAGCGCCCCCGTCTGAAAAACCGCTTCACATAGCAGCACTCCGGGAGTGATTGGGGCATTGGGATAATGTCCCTTGTAAAAATCCTCCTCTGCACGCCAAGTGCGTTTAGCTGTAAGGCTCTCGGGAGTTTCCGACACGATCTCATCGACAAACAAAAATGGCGGACGATGAGGGATAAGGTTTGTGACAAGCGTGGACATGAAAGGCGGGATTGAGCACAGCGCGTCCACCCTGTCGTGCAAGTTTGGAAAGCTCAATCAAACGGTAAATCATCCCCTATTCCGCAGTTAATACGTTTACCGCGGGTTATGCGTAGTTCATTTTCTGCCCCAGACCCTCGCTCTATTATCCCCCAATTATGAGCTTAGTCTGAACGATAACCGAACGATGCGCTTTTGGACAACAGATTGACAGGAGGCGCTGCGTGGCGACTTTGACGCCCTCATGATAACCCTTACACCCAGAGCCGCGCTTCAGATTCGCGCCATGCAAAAGGATAGCGCCTGCGAAGATAAGATCCTGCGCGTCTTGGTGGAGTCAGGAGGCTGTTCGGGCTTTCAATACGGCATGTCGTTTGACGAGATGAAAGCTGATGATCAGCGCTTCGAAAGCGAGGGGATCGCAGTGATCTTAGATCCGGCGAGCCTAGCTTATTTAAACGGCTCGCACATCGATTTTGACGATGGATTGCAGGGCAAAGGCTTCGAAATCAAGAACCCCAACGCGCAGAGCACTTGCGGGTGCGGCAAGTCTTTTAGCTAGCATGCAGGCGAGGTTGTTTGGGTAAAAGGGACTAAGCCGTCTGTCTGCTCAAGCCCGCCCGGTGTGCAGGGCGACTATGCCGCATGTCATACGTATTACGCTTACATTTTTGAAGCCAGCGCGAGTGAGCTCGGCGCTCATTTCCTGATGATCGGGATAGGACTCGATGGAGGCGTTGAGGTAATCATACGCCCCGCGGTCTCCGGTTATAAATCCTGCGATACGCGGGAGTATGCGCCGAAGGTAAAAATAGTAAATTGGCCTAAACCATTTGTAAGGTTGGGAAAACTCCAGGACATGAACGTGGCCGCCGGGGCGCAGGGCTCGACGCATTTCCGTCAAGGCGCGATGCCGGTCCGCCATGTTTCTCAGGCCAAAGGAAACCGTGACGGCGTCGAAAGTGTTGTCCGCCACAGGTAAGGCGAGACCGTCACCTTGCTTAAACACAATGCGGGCACCGGAGGAATCAGCCGACTGCTTTATGATCGCCTCATCGAGCATGGGTTGGCAAAAATCCATGCCGGTGATGCGCGCAGCAGGCGGAAGAATCTTGGCCAGCGCGAATGCCACATCGCCACTGCCTGTCGCCAGATCGAGCACGTCCTCCGGCGCACATAATTTAACTTCCCCGACTAAGCGTCGACGCCACCAGATATCTATTCCTCCACTCAGTAACCTGTTGGCGGTATCATAGCGGCCGGCAATTCGGGCGAACATTGAGTTTACTGCGAGTGGATCTGGCATTTTGAGGCGGTGACGCGAGTGGCAGGTTATGAAAGCGCGAAGCTATGTGCTTAAACACGGGATGCGCAATTACACATGTTTCAGCTTGGCATTCTCTTGCTCTCGACAATTCAAATGCAGGCCGGTGTGTTAGTGAAAATAAATCTGTGCTAACCGTTGGCTTATAGGTAAATAAAAATATAGGTTACAATTTCAATAAATCTTGCCACAACTATTTGACCTAATCGTCCGCAAGTGAATAAGTTGAGTTAAATTAATCTCCTTCCAGCCTAAACCTAAACCCCAATAATCCAAATGCCTGCCAACCTAACCAAAAGAGAGATCGTCCTCGAAATTTACGAAAAGACCGGCTTTCCCCAAAAGGAAATCGTCGGCACTGTGCAGATGACTTTGGACATCGTGATGCGCGCTTTATCCGAGGGCCGTAATGTAGAGCTCCGCAATTTCGGTGTTCTCGAGGTTCAAAAGCGCAAGTCACGTATCGGCCGCAATCCAAACAAGCCCGATGCCGAGGTGGTCATTCCCGAGCGTGCGGTGGTAAAGTTCAAGTCGGGCAAGATCCTTAAACAGATGCTGAAAAAACTGGATATTAATCAACTTTAAGTTCGCATCGCCGCTCGCCACCGGGTGGCGGCTTTTTAAAAGACCGGCAGGCCAAATGGCTGCCGGTCTTTTGTTTTTTGGATGGCGGGTTTGCGGACAAAACCACCACTGTGATCCTTTGTCTGCGATTGATAATCCATCTTACACGTCATGGCCCAGTTCCAATCCCTGCCCGGCTTCCGGGAATTTTACCCCGAGGCGTTCGCGCGCCGCAGTCACATCTTCCGCGGCTGGCGGCGGGCGGCTCATGCGTATGGATTTTCCGAATACGATGCGCCGGTGTTGGAGCCGCTGGAACTCTACAAACGCAAGTCCGGCGACGAGATAGAGGCGCAGTTGTTTGCGTTCACCGACAAAGGCGGACGCGAAGTGGCCCTGCGGCCAGAGATGACGCCCACGGTCTGTCGCTTGGTTGGAGCCAAGGCCAATGCGCTCAAACGTCCGGTAAAGTGGTGTAGCATCGGCGAGTTCTATCGCTACGAGCGTGCTCAAAAAGGCCGCGAACGGGCATTTTTCCAGTTTAACTGCGACATCTTCGGTGAGCCCGGACCGGAGGCGGAAATCGAGCTAATCGGTCTGCTGGTGCAATCAATCGCCGGATTCGGACTGGGACCGGAGGACTTTTATGTGCGACTGAGTGATCGCACGCTTTGGATACATTACCTCGCATCGCTTGGGCAGGACGCCGAGCAGACCAAGGCAATTCTCGGGGCGGTCGATAAATACGAGAAAATCGGCGATGCCGCATTTGCGGATTACACGAAGGCCCACGGTGAACTGCCAGGGGACATAAAGACCAAGGTGCTCGCTTTTCTTGGCATAAAGAGCCTCGCCGCGCTTGAAGCCGTCTTGTCGCCGCTTGGCGGAGAGGCTTTGAACGCACGTTT
Organism: Verrucomicrobiota bacterium; assembly: GCA_041179405.1. Taxonomy (GTDB): domain Bacteria; phylum Verrucomicrobiota; class Verrucomicrobiia; order Opitutales; family Opitutaceae; genus IMCC26134_A. The sequence continues at coordinate 3,772 of JBEGTN010000086.1, read as the reverse complement.
GGTAGACTGGCGCAAACTACTGGGCGGCCTGGGGGCGATGGGTTTAGCCGAGTTTGTGGAGGTTGATTTCGGGGTGGTGCGCGGTCTGGCGTATTACACCGGATTCGTATTCGAAGCTTTTGATCGGAAAGGCGAACTTCGCGCCATCGCGGGTGGCGGACGCTACGATGATCTGGTGGCCAAACTTGGCGGCCCTGACTTCCCTGCGGTCGGTTTTGCCATTGGCGATGTCACCATGGGACTTTTACTGGAGCAGCGAGGCCTTATGCCGGCCTTTGGGCCGACGGCGGATGTCTATATGGTCATCGGCGGCGAGGCGGAACGAGCCTCTGCGTTTGCCGACATCCGTGCCCTGCGCGCCGGCGGTTACCGCGTGGAGTATCCCCTTAAGGATCTCGCTTTTGGCAAACAGTTCAAGGCAGCGGCCGAGTCGGGTGCGAAACTCGCCCTCATCTACGGCGGAGATGAGCTCGCACGCGGCATGGTGAAAATCCGAGACCTCGCAGATCGCAGTGAACACGAGGTGCCGCGCGAGAAGGTGGCCGAGGCGGTGCGTGATTGCTTTGCCGGAGCTTAAGCAGGGTTTCCTCCGGCTGCGTATTCCTCTTTTTCTTGGTGAGTTTACCCTTGCGGAAGAGGGGCGCTTCCGGCGATTCTGACCGTTCGCGACATTTTCTTTGGTCCGGCCGGTGTCGTCGCGGCGCTCCCATCGGCCTTTAAAAGTCAGTCAACCATCAACCCGCGATCCGCAAGGATCGTTCAAGGGCGGGTGACGTTTTCGGAGCGAAACGACGCCATGCCCCTAGTCCCACACGCACATGAGTTCCATCATGCAACAGCTCCTCGACGAGTCCGGCCTCAGCCAGCTCGCAGAGGGTAAGATCGTATCCGGTGTCATCACCGAAATCCGCCAAAACGAAGTCGTCGTCGATATCGGCGGTAAATCCGAAGGCGTCATCCCCGCCAGCGAGTTCATCGACATCGGTGATCTCCAGATCGGCTCCACCATCGAGGTTCTCATCGAGAAACTCGAAAGTAAGGACGGCTCGCCCGTTCTCTCGTTCGACAAGGCCGAGCAAAAGAAGAACTGGGATAACATTCTCACCAAGTTCCCCGAGGGCTCCATCGCCACCGGTCGCGTCAAGGCCAAGGTCAAGGGTGGCCTGATCATCTCGATCGGCGTCGACGCCGTCAAGCCGGCGTCGCACAACGACATCCAGCCCCCCAAGAACCTCGATCAATACGTCGGCCAGACCTACGATTTCAAGGTCATCAAGATCGACCAGCTCCGCAAGAACGTCGTCCTCTCCCGCCGCGAGCTCATCGAGCAGCAACGCGGCGACAAGCGTCGTCTCCTCCTCGAGAGCATCCAGCCCGGCCAGGTCCGCAAGGGCATCGTCAAGAACATCACCGATTTCGGTGCGTTCATCGACCTCGACGGCATGGACGGTCTCCTCCACATCACCGACATGAGCTGGGGTCGCATCGCGCACCCGGCCGACGTCCTGAAGCAGGGCGAAGAGATCCAGGTCATGATCATCGAGGTCAACCGCGAGAAAGAGCGCGTCTCCCTCGGCCTCAAGCAGACCACCAAGAATCCCTGGGACGAGATCGAGCACAAGTTCCCCGTCGGCACCAAGGTTCACGGCAAAGTCGTCAACCTCGTCCCCTACGGCGCGTTCCTCGAGATCGAGCCCGGTGTCGAAGGCCTCGTCCACATCACCGAGATGTCCTGGACCAAGCGCATCACCAAGCCCTCCGAGGTCCTCAAGGTCGGTCAGGAACTGGACGCCGTCGTCCTCGGCATCCAGAAGGAAGACCAGAAGATCTCCCTCGGCATCCGCCAGCTCGAGCCCAACCCGTGGGACATGGTTCGCCACAACTACCCGATGGGCGCCCGCGTCCGCGGCAAGGTGCGCAACATGACCACCTACGGCGCCTTCATCGAGCTCGAAGAGGGCATCGACGGTATGGTCCACGTCTCCGACATGACTTGGAACCGCAAGGTCAACCACCCGTCCGAGGTCCTCAAGAAGGGCGACGAAGTGGACGCCATCGTTCTGGACGTCGATCCTTCCCAGCAGCGCATCAGCCTCGGCATGAAGCAGCTCGCCGAAGATCCCTGGTCCGACATCGACTCGCACTTCAAGATCGGCGACGTCGTCAAGGGCACCGTGAGCAAGATCACGACCTTCGGCGCGTTCCTCGAGCTGAAGGACGGCATCGACGGTCTCGTGCATATCTCGCAGATCAGCGAGGATCGCATCGAGAAGGTCAAAGACCACGTCAAGCCCGGCCAGGAAGTCACCGCCCGCGTGGTCAAGATCGACCGCGAAGAGCGCCGCCTCGGTCTCTCCATCAAGGCTGCCAACTACAGCACCGACCAGCTCGCCGCCGAGACCGCTTCCTTCGAGGCGCTCAACCGCGACAGCTCCAGCGACATGATGAACCTCGGCGACATCCTCGATGCCGCTTCCGACAAGAAGTAAGCCGGTCCACCGACCACGCCCCTTCGCGTTAATTAGCGCCCGTCCTCGAAAGAGGGCGGGCGCTTTTTTGTGCCCAAGATGTTAGTGTGGCATTTTTCAAGGCGGATTATCCGGCTTCGGCGACGGTTTGGACCACATGAAACGCCCTGTCGGCACCCGGTCTGTGCATTCTTTGCCAAACCATGCACAAATGATTGCATGACCTTGATCTTCACTTCGGCACGCCGGTAGCTTCTATCACCGTATGAATCCAGAAGCTGCCGACTCCTCCACTGCATCGCCTGCCTCTATCGCCGCCAAGCTCCTGCCTGCGGTCGCCGATCCAAGAGAACCCAGACTTCTTACCTACCTTAATCTCAAGCTTCGCGAAATCGGACAACCAGGCGTCACTCTGCCCGCCGATGCCGCCGGCACCGATGCCGCCGGTCTCGCCGATCTCGTTGACCACTTTCTCTCCATAGGCCGCGAAAAGGACCGCCTGCTTACCAAGCACCTTTGTCCCGTAGATCAGCGCATTCAGAATTATCTCTACTCCGCCTTGGAGGAACATTCCGAGGTGCCTCGCATGCCCACTGCGACTTTGGTCTTGGATCGCCCGGGACTGGCTCGCGCCCTTTCGTTGCCTCCCTCGGCCGATGAGCATAAGAGCTCTATTCTGACCTCGACCCGCCTCCACAACGGCATTCTGCACAACCCGAAGTCGGACCGCCGCACCACCCAGGGCATTTTTCACGTCGCCGAGGGGGGCTTGCCCATACCCGATGACAAGAAGGCGGTGCCTGCTGCTGTGTTCGCTCGGCTGCTCATCCGTGCCCTGAGTCCGCCGGACGAACTGCTCGCCCTGCCCTACACCGCAGCCGAGGCGAAACCAGCGCACACTTTCGTCTCCCTTTACCTGCGTCCAGTGGTAGTGCCCGCCGTTCCCGGCTATTCACCGGCCCGCAGCATGGAGACTCGCTTCTTCATTCCCGGAGCCCTGGTGGCCAATCTCGATTTCGTCGAAAACATCTTTGGCAACGCCGGCGACCCTGCGCTGCCTGCTCTCGACGCCGCCCTCGATCCGGAGACTTGGACCGGCCACACCGGTTGCATTGTTCTCGCTCCGCATTTAAACGGCATCACCAAGAAATCCCTCGGTCTTCCTACCTGGGCCGACGCTTCTGAGCGCCAGCGCCGCGACGGCATGTGCTGGAAGACCGACAGCGAGGCCTACAATGACGGCGTGGCCTTCAAGATCACCTGCCGAGACGCCTCGGGCATCGTGATCACCGTCATATCGGACA
>JBEGTN010000085.1:0-3205 GCA_041179405.1 Verrucomicrobiota bacterium | reverse complement strand
ATTCTCGCCCCGAGGTGGTTGTCCGCCCAGTCGATTTCCGAGAGTCCGGCGGGCACCAGCTCCCGGCCGTCTGCGCGGTGAAGGCTCGCTTCGCCGCCCAACCCTTTGCGCAAATCTCCAGCGAGGGTTGCGTTCAGCCGCGCGGCGCCGCGCTTCGCCTCGACCTCAAGTTTTTCCAGCACGGTTTCGCGGCCTTTGACCGCGAACGCCAGGTGGTCCGCCGCCCAACCGGCGCAGTCGCTGGGGCCGACGTGAACCTCGCCCTCATAGGCAAGCGCCGGCCATTTCCCGCCGCCCTGCACTGCGAAACCGACCCGACCGAGATGCAGTCCCGTCGGGAGCAGGCCGGGAAGCCAGTTGCGCAAGGCCGGTTCATTCGTCTCTCCAGAGAGTTTGGCCGCCTCGATGGTCCAGCCGTCGGAGTAGATAAACCGCCCGCTCGCCTCCGCCTGCGACCCGTCCGCCAGGCTTACCTTGATCGCATCCAGCCGCGTGGCAGCGGCGTCGGTTGATCCGCGCAACTCCACGGCGGCACCGCGCAGATTTCGCCATGCTCCGTCCGTGACCTTGGCGCTCCAGCGCACGTTCCACGGTTGCTCCGGTCCGCCTTCCCAGCGCGCCATGCCTTCCGCTCGTCCCGTGACTTGTCCGGCGGTGAAAGTCGCGAGGTCCGCGCTCCAATCGAAAACCGGTTCGCCTTCGCTGTGCCAGCCCTCGCCTGCGCGCCACTCCAGCGGCGCGCTGAGGTGCGCCCGCAGTTGCGCCGAATCGACCTGAAATACCTCCAGCCGCGCCCGGTTGGCCGATACTTCGCCGCCTAGTTTGTAGTTGGCCACCGGGAAACCCCTCGCGAGGGGTTGCGCCGTCCCGGCTAGCGCGAGTTCAACTCCGTCGCCCTTGCGCCGCATCATGAAGTCACCGCGTAAATCTTCGTAGAGTTCGCCCAAGCCCAGCCGACCAGCAGGCACGCGCCAGTCATGACCTTCAGCCAGGAGGTTTTCCGGAATCCATTTCCCGCTTTCAAAACCGCCAGTGAGTCGGGCCATGTTTCCCTCCCAACGCAGCAAGCCTTTGAACCCGGTTTGGTTGACCTGACCACTCACCGATACTTTGCCGTCGGGCCAGTGCAGCTGCACCAAGCCGGAGAGCAGGCCGACGGTGAACTCCACGTTTTGCCCGTGTGTCTTGGCGATGCCAGTGAGCGTGCCTCCTTTTACGCTCAGGCGGGACACCGTGATGCGCTCGCCCGCCACCCGGATTCGGCCTTCGGTAAAGGACGCTTCGCCGACCCACCGGTCCAGAGTTTGCCCGATGGTGCGCAGGGCAGGGATCAAGTCTCCCCACGCGCCGCTTTTTCTTCCTGCGGCCTGTTTCGTGGTGTCGATAGTCAGTATCCAGCCGTTCATCTGCATGTCCGCCTGGGTGCGAAACAGCACCTGCCAAGGCGAGCTGACCACGGCCTGGCTGGCGTCGAGGGTCACGTTGCGTTCGCTCCAGTGAACGCCTTTCCAGGTGACCAAGCGACCGAGCAAGGCCTCGCTCCGGTCGTAAGTCACGCCGGCCCGTTTTGCCGCCAGCGCGGTGCCCCAATAGTCCAAACTCGCACACACGCCGAGCAGCACCGTCAAGCCGGTCAACGCAGTCCAAACAAGTCGCCGTCGCCAGCGACCCTTGGGACGGTGGCGAGCGGGCACTTTATCGGGCATGACGATGGAAATGCCGCTCGTGAGGTTGAGTGCTGGTGAGAGGCATTTTCGAGTTTGTTATAAAACCGTTAAAAGGACGCCGACTTTGTCGCAACTTTCAGCATCCGTGTAAAGCCACGCCTCCAAGCCAGTTCTGACGCAGGGCCGCACTTCGTGTGCGACCGGGTTTGGGAGCGGAGGTGCGGCGGAGACGGAGCGGTCTCACACGAGGTGCGCCCCTGCCTCGGAACTGCCGCCCACGCCGTCCGTAGTTGGCCCGAGGTAGGGCGGGACCGTGGGTGTGCCCGCCGCTCCGAGCGCAGAAGCGCACCTCGTGTGCGACCACACCAGGTTTAACCGTGCGACCGAAGTTTAAGCTCCGACGGGGTGCCAGGTGGTCTTAAACTCGAGGGTGTCGCGAATGGCGTAAACGCTCTGGGCGGTGTCGGCGAACCAGTCGTGTTTGTCCTCGGTCTTGAGCAAGTGCGTGCGTTTAACGCTGTCGGCCGCGCCGAGGGCGAGGGTCTTGCGCTCCTCGGCGTTGACCACGCCGCTGAGGGCGCGGAGGTGGGTGTGGGTCGCGAAGGTGGGGATCATCTCCTTGCGGAAGCCGGTGAGGATGTTGACCACGCCGCCGGGCAGGTCGCTGGTGGCGAGCATCTCGCCGAGCAGGATAGCGGGGTAGGGCTGGGTCGTCGAAGCGAGGGCGACCACGGTGTTGCCGCTGGTGATGGCGGGGGCGACGAGCGAAATCAACGCGAGCAGCGGCGCGGAGTCGGGCGCGATGACGCCGATGATGCCCATGGGCTCGGTGACGGTGAAATTAAAGTAGGGCGCGGCGACAGGGTTCACGTTGCCTAGGACCTGTTCGTATTTGTCGGTCCAGCCGGCGTAGTAGATGAGGCGGTCAACTGACGCGGCGACCTCGCGGGCGGCGGCGGCGGGCGTGGCTCCGCCGAGAACGAGGGCCTCGGCCATCTCGCCGGCGCGGGCCTCGATCATCTCGCCGAGGCGGTAGAGGATCTGGCCGCGGTTGTAGGCGGTGCGTTTGGCCCAGCCGGGGCCGGCCTTGGCGGCGGCCTCGACGGCGTTGCGCAGGTCCTTGCGGGTGCACTGCGGGATATTGGCGTAGAACTCGCCGCCGGCGTCCTTGAGCGGATACACGCGCGCGCTCTCGGAGCGGATGAACGCGCCGCCGACGTAAACCTTGGGCGTCTTGGTGATGGGAAGTCGGTTCATGGGAAGGAGGTCGGCTCAGGTTTCCGCCGCCGCTTCCGCGAGCGGCACGGGCAGGTCGCCCTGCATGTAGGATTTCTCGCGGTAGGCTTTGGCCACAAAGACAAAAACCGCCACGCAGCCGATGGAGAGCGCGGCGAAGAAATTGTAGTAGGCCGCGCCCTGCAGTTTCACCGTGCCATCGGGGTTGGCGATGAAGACGTGGACGAGCGCAGTGAAGGCGTTGCCGGCCGAGATCGAGAGGAGATAGAGCGCCATGATGATCGACTTCATGTGCTTCGGCG
>JBEGTN010000084.1:0-3497 GCA_041179405.1 Verrucomicrobiota bacterium | reverse complement strand
CCGCCGTGGAGCGGACCCCAGAGGGCGTTCACGCCGGCCGAGACGGAGGCGAAGAGGTTCGCGCCGGCCGAGGCCACCATGCGCACGGTCGAGGTGGAGCAATTCTGCTCGTGGTCGGCGTGGAGGAGAAGGAAGAGGTTCAACGCGGAGGCGACCTCGGGGGTGGGCGCGAACTCCGAATAGGGCTCGGAGAACATCAGGTGCAGGAAGTTCTCGCAGTAACCGAGATTCGGATTCGGGTAGTTGAAAGGCAGCCCCTTGCTCACGCGGTAGGTGTGAGCGGCGATGGTGCGGACCTTGGAGATGGCGATGGCGGCGGCCTCGTCGAAGTGCTCCAGATCGCTCTGATGGTTGATGCTAGAGAGGTGCGGGTAATAGGCGCCAAGCGCGTTCATCGTGGCCGAGAGAATCGCCATCGGGTGGGCGTCGCGCGGGAAGCTCTCGATGAAGCGAATGAGGCCCTGACGCAGCGGCGCGTTCTTGGTCAACAGCTCGGAGAAATTATTGCGCTCCTTGGGCGTGGGGAGCTCGCCGGTCATGACCAGCAGGGAGGTCTCGATGAAATTGGAATGCTCGGCGAGCTGCTCGATCGGGTAGCCGCGGTAGCGCAGGATGCCGGTCTCGCCGTCGATGAAGGTGATCTTGCTCAGGCAGGAGCCGGTGTTGCCGAAGCCGTCGTCGTAGGTGATGTAGCCGGTGTCGGCGCGAAGCTTGCCAATATCGAGCGCTTTTTCCCCCTCCGAACCGGTCAAAACCGGGAATTGAATGTCTTTGCCGTCGAGTTTCAGGGTAGCGGTATTGGCCATATGTCCGGACAAGAGAGCAAAATTGATACCGCTTGCAAAGCAAAGTTACCCCACGCCGCCGGAAGCATGCTAAGAATTAGCACAATAATTCCGTGCTTAAGTAAAACCAACGCCCCGGCACTGCCAAACCGGGTTTAGCGAAGCGAAGCCGCCGCTGCAATGGCGGCGAAGTTTCGATAGATTTGCAACCCCTTGGCCTGGCTCTTTTCGGGGTGAAACTGGGTGGCGAAGCAACGCCCGCGCGCGATGGCGGCCGTAAAAACGCCACCGTAGTCGCACTCGCCCAGCACCAAGGCCGGGTCGGCCGGCACGCAGTGGAAACTATGCACGAAATAAAACGACTCGCCATCGAGCTCCAAGTCGGCGCGCAGCAGCGAGCCGGGCTGGGTGAAACGAACCGTGTTCCAGCCCATGTGTGGGATCTTGAACTCGGCGGGACGCTGGAATCGCACCACGCGGCCCGGAAAGATACCGAGGCCGGCGGTGCCGCCCGCCGCGCCCTCTTCGGAGTGGTCAAACAGCGCCTGCATGCCCAGGCACACGCCGAGGAAGGGGCGGTCGGCCGCGATCCACTCGCGCACGCTCTCGGCCAGCCCGGTGGCGCGTAGCGAGGCGACGCAATCGCGCAACGCGCCGACGCCCGGAAGCACGAGGCCCTGCGCACCGGCGGCGGCGAGCTCGGCGGGGGTTTGCACGACGCGCACCCGAGCGCCCACGGCCTCGAGGGCCTTGGTCACGCTGCGGAGGTTGCAAATGCCATTGTCGATGACGGCGATCATGGCGGCGAAATCAGATCACACCCTTGGTGCTCGGGATCTGGCCGGCGCTGCGCGGGTCCAGCGCCACGGCGGCGTCGAGGGCGCGCGCGAGGGCCTTGAAGATGGCCTCGGCGACATGGTGCGGCTCCTCGCCATAGTCGAGTTTCACGTGAAGATTGCACGCGAGGGCGTTGCTGAAGGCGCGGGCGAATTCCTTCACGAGGATAAGATTGAAATCACGCACATACATCGTAGGCGAGACGACATCGTAAACGAGCGCGGCGCGGCCGGAGAGGTCCACGACGACGCGTGCGAGGGCCTCGTCCATGGGAACGAAAAAGAAACCGTAGCGGACGATGCCTTTTTTGTCGCCGAGGGCTTTCTTGAAGGCCTCGCCGAGGACGATACCAACGTCCTCCACGGTGTGATGGTAATCGACGGCGACGTCGCCCACACAGGTGACGTCGAGGTCGAAGTGACCGTGCTTGGCGAACAGCGTCAGCATGTGGTCGAAGAAGGGCACGCCGGTGGCGATGGTGGAGCGGCCCGAGCCATCGACGACAAGCGTGAGCTTGATGTCGGTCTCGGCGGTCTTGCGGGCGATGGTGGCGGTGCGTAGGGCGGACATGGTGGAAAGCGAAGAGGTAAACGGCGGGCCGATAATGTCGAGTGCGGCGCTCAGGCGAGCAGCCAGGCGTCGATGGCGTCGTTGACCGCGAGCATCTCCTCGTCGGTGCCGACGCTGATGCGCAGGAAGCTCGCGGTCAGCGGGTGGCTCGGGAAGGCGCGGACAAGGATGCGGCGCGAGACGAAGAAATCGTAAAGCGACTTGGCGACGGCGGGGCCGGTCTCGCCCTTTGCATTCTTTGGCTCGGTGAAGAGGAAGTTGGCCTGGCTCTCGTAGGTGAACCAGCCGCGCGTGCCGGTGAGTTCGCCGAACCAATAATCGCGGGTGCGGATGATTTTTCCGATGATGCCGACGTAGTAGTCGCCATCGGAAAGCGCGGCGTGGGCGCCGGCCTGGCTGAGGCGGTTGACGTTATAACTATCGCGCACGCGATCGAGCAGGTCGATGACCTCGGGATGGGCGAGGCAGTAACCGACGCGAAGGCCAGCGAGGCCCTGGGCCTTGGAGAGCGAACGCGTGATGACGAGGCGCGGATGCGCGGCGAGCAAGGCGACGGCGTTTTCGCGGGCGAAGGGCGCGTAGGTCTCATCGAGCACGAGGATGCCGGGGAAACGCGCGAGGAGGTCGGCGATCTCAACGTTGGAAAAACCGACGCCGGTGGGGGCGTTGGGCGAGGTGAGAAAACAGGCGCGGGCGGGCGTGGCGGCGAGGGCGGCGACCGGGAGCTTCATCGAGCGATCGAAGGGCACGGGCACGGAACGGCCGTCCTGGATCGCGATGAGCACCGGATAGAGCGAGTAGCTCGGGAGCGCGAAAGAGGTCGGCGCATCGGGGCCGCCGAAGACGCGCACGAGGAGGTTGAGCACGTCGTCGGAGCCGTTGCCGATGAGGACGTTTCCCTCGGTGAGGCCGTGAGCGTGGAGGCGGGCGACGAGCTGGCGAAGCGGCGCGGCCTTCGGGTTCGGGTAGAGGCGGAGCTTCTCACCGCCACCGACGAGCTCGGCGGCGATGGCGGCGGCGGCGCGGGGGCTGGGCGGATAGGGACACTCGTTGGTGTTGAGCTTCACCCAGCCGGGTTCGGTAGGCTGCAAACCGGGCGTGTAGGCGTGCATCGCCGCGACATGAGGGAGAGCGAGAGAGAGCGGAGAGGACATCGGAAAGAGAGAGCGACGGAGCGACGGAAGGACAGAACGACAGGGCGACTGAGAAAGCTGCGGAGTGATGGAGCGACACGGGATACAGAAGATAGGGATTGGATCTGTCGCTCTGTCCTCTGTCGTTCTGTCGCTCCTTCGATCCGCGCGC
>JBEGTN010000083.1:0-5561 GCA_041179405.1 Verrucomicrobiota bacterium | reverse complement strand
TGGGACCGCCGCCGTGCCTCTCAGGTATTCACCACGCCAACGCGGCGCGCCCAGCGGTCACGCCCTACCTCTGAACGGCTACGACGTTTCTTAAACTGCTCTAACCACGGTATCGACACGGATGCACACGGATGAAAACTGCTTTATCCGTGTCAATCCGTGTCCAACCGTGGTTGAAATCTAAACGGTTGGAAACTTGGGTATAACAAGCATCCGGGCTGGCCTTGCGGAGGCCTTGGCCTACCGCGGAGTTTCCAGTTCGGCCCAGCGGACGGTGAGCACCAGAACAGCGCAAAAGGTCGTAAGAATCGCCGGATTGTAGAGAGGGAAGTCCATCCAGGAGTGCGCCATGATGAGGCCGAGTCCGAGCACGATCAGGATATAGGCCGGCTGGCTCAGGCCTCCCAAGCGGCAAAGACGCCAGACCAGCCAGCCGAGCGCGCACAAAGGCAGGGCGAAGCCGATTATCCCGAGCTCGGCGAGGGCCTGCACGTAGTCGTTGTGGGCGTGATCCCAGAATAAAACCTGGTCCTTGCCGGAGCGGAAAATATTCGGGTAGTGCTGCTGTTTTTCGGTGAAAGCGTGGCGGAAGCTGCCCGCCCCCCAGCCGGTCAGGGGCTTGTCCTTGAAGAGGTCCATGGTCGCGTTGCGCGCGCTGATGCGGAAGTCGATATATTCGCTCGTGGCCGGATTGAAGAGGGTGCCCAGCTCGGCGAGATTTTTACCGAGATTAAGGTAGGCGGCGCCCAAGCCCATGAAGGCGAGCGACACGACGGCAACGATGATCGAGACGATGCGGCTCCCGTCTTTTTCGCCTCCGTAGATACGCCAAAGTCCGAATAGGATCGCCCCGACCACCACGTAAACGAGGAGCAGGATCAGCGCAGCGCGTGAGTTACTGACACACACCAGCATGCCGGTGATGATGGCGGCGATGGCATAGACAGGCGCGGGACTGCTCCGCACCAAGCGGCGCTGGCTGCGAACCAGATGCCACGCCATCAGGCCTACCGCGACGAAGGTGATGAGATTAAAATAGGCTCCGCCATGGTTCTCGTAAACGAAGGTGGCGACGGGATGCGTGACCGGCACCTTGATAAACCACAGGATTTCCGTGGCGTGGCTGACCTGCTGCAGTATGCCCAAAATGGCCAGCACGGTGCCGTTGAATACCAGCGCTCCCAGCACGCCCATGACGGCGGTGCGGCGACTCAGCCCGGTCCAGAGCGCGCAACCGAGCAACCAGATCGAGGCGTAAACGGAGAGCATGCGCCAGGCGTTCATCTTGCCGACCGGAGCCTCCACGCTGGTGGGCAGCCAACTGATGTGGTCCCGGCTTTCCAGCCACCAGGAGCGGCCGTCAGACATGCGGGCCCAAGAGGGATTCAGGGCCTGGGTGAGCACATAGCCGATGAAAACAAAACCTATCCAAAACACAGGAAAACGAATCAATCGCAGGACCGGGTTAATGCGAAAAGGCCCCTCCGGTGAATATTCGTTCTCATACTGTCTCGGAAGCAGGGAGATTATAAAACTGATCAGGGCGAAACCCAGGATGGTGAACTGCGACCAGACGTCGCGGGTGCCTATCGCCCACGGCAGAAAGGAAAGGTGGAGCACCGCCATGATGACGAGGGCGCGTTCTTTCGGGTGAATGGGCACCGGAACGCGTTGTTCGCCGCGAAACGATTGCAGGAGGGCGGCCGCCTGTTTGGGCGGGGTGGCAGGTGATTGAGTTGGGCGCACGGACAATTAAGGTGGTTGATTAGACGGCGCAGGCTTGCACCGGAGTTTTGCTGGAGGCGGATCCGTGGCCGGGGGCGGCGGGGGGCGTGAGCGCCAGGCGATGCCGGATGCGGGCGAGCATGCTGGCGGGTGACAGGCCGTTTGCCTCGCGCAGGGAGGCCTGGTTGGTGCCGTGGCCGATGAAGACATCGGGCCAGCCGAGCCGTTCGACGGGCACTTCCATCCCGGCATCGGACAGGGTTTCCAGCACGGCGCCGCCGAAACCGCCCGTGATCACGTGGTCCTCGATGGTAACGATGAGGCGCGCCTGGCCGGCCTGGCGCAGCAGGAGCTCACGGTCGATCGGCTTTACAAAACGCGCGTCGATGACGCCGACCTCCAGTCCGTCCTGGGTGAAGAGAGTCTCGGCGAGTGCGAGTGCGTCGGCCACCATCGGGCCGAGTGCCCAGATCACGACCTCGGTCCCGGGACGGACAACGAGGGCGCGTCCGATGGGCAGTAGACCGCGCGCGGCCTTGGCGGGTGCTCCGGTGGCGGCGCCACGGGGATAGCGAATAAAGGCGGGGCCGTCGTAGGCCAGGGCGGTTTGGAGCATATCGACCAGCTCGTGCTCGTTGCTCGGAGCCATGATGAGCGCGTGCGGGACGGGGCGCAGGTAGGCGAGGTCGAAAACTCCGTGGTGGGTGGCGCCGTCGTTCGGCGACAGGCCGGCGCGATCCATGCAGAACACGATGGGCAGGCGCTGGAGCGCGACATCATGGATGATGGGGTCGTAGGCGCGCTGGAGGAAGGTGGAGTAGATGGCCACAACCGGCTTGATGCCCTGGGTGGCGAGGCCGGCGGCGAAGATCACCGCGTGTTCCTCGGCGATGCCCACGTCGAAGAAGCGCTGGGGCAGGGCGGCGGCGAGGTGGTTGAGGCCTGTGCCGCTCGGCATGGCGGCGGTGATGCCAGCGATGCGTTTATCGGCGCGGGCGAGACGGACGAGTTCGTGGCCGAAAACATCCTGGTAGTTCGGCGGGGAGCCGGGCGCGCCGCCTTTGCTCTCGCCGGTGGTGGGGTCGAAGGCGCCGAGGCCGTGGAATTTTTCGGGGTAGGCGCGGGCGGCGTCCAAGCCCCGGCCTTTTTCGGTGATGATGTGCAGGAGGACGGGTGTGTCCGTGTCGCGGGCAAATTCCAGGTTCTTGATCAACTCCTCCAGGTTGTGGCCGTCGATGGGGCCGATGTAGCGCAGGCCGAATTTTTCAAACAAGGAGGACTCGACGAAGAAGTCCTTGGTCTCGCGTTTCCATTTGTGCCAGAGCCGGTTCATGTCCGGGCCGCCGGGCAGGCCGAGGAAGAACTGCTCGATGTCGTGGTGGACCTTGTTGTAGGTGCGGTTGGTGGAGAGCTTGGTGAGGTATTTGGCGATGGCGCCGACGTTCTTGGCGATTGACCACTCGTTGTCGTTGAGGATGACGACGAGGCGCTTGGTGGAGGCGACGACGTTGTTGAGGGCTTCGAGGGTGATGCCGCAGGTGAAGGCGGCGTCGCCGCAGAGGGCGACGACATGCTCGTCGGTGCCCTTGAGGTCGCGGGCGGTGGCCATACCGAGGGCGGCGGAGAGGGCGGTGCCTGCGTGACCGGCGCCGAAGGAATCGTGCGCGCTCTCCTCGCGGTTGAGAAAGCCGGAGGCGCCGTCGTTCTGGCGGAGCTTGCGGAAGAACTCGCCCTGGCGGCCGGTCAAGAGCTTGTGAACATAGCCCTGGTGGGAGACGTCGAAGACGAACTTATCCTTGGGCGTGGAGAAGACGCGATGCAGGGCGATAGTCAGCTCCACGACGCCGAGGTTGGGGCCGACATGGCCGCCGTTGCGGGCGGTGACCTGGATGAGCTCTTCCCTGATCTCCTGGGCGAGTTGCGGTAGTTGTTCCAGGCAGAGCCCTTTGACGTCTTCGGGTGAGCGAATCTGGTCGAGCAAACGAAGCGGGGCGGAAGGTGCGGAAGCCGAGGTGCCGGCGGTGGAATTCATTGCTGGAAAGCGGGTGGCTGGACGATTCAGTCGGCGGTGCGCTCATGCGGGAACGACTCCAGCGCCACCGAGCCGTCCTTCTGGCGTTTGAGTTGCTCGATCTTGAGCTCGGCCGACTTCAGACGCTGTTCGCATTGGGCGAGCAACTTGGTGCCCTCCTCGAATTTTGCGAGCAAGTCGGCGAGCCGGGTGTCGCCGGATTCCATGGCGTCCACGATGGATTCGAGCCGTTGCATGGCATCCTCGAAAGAGAGTTCGGGAAGGTCGGAGGTCGGGGAGGAGGATGCTTTGGGCGCCACGGTAAAGGAGGTAAGTTGAGGGGCCAACGGGGCTTTTCAATCACTCTTTGGGGGGGGCGGGAAAGGGACGGGAGGCGGACAGATGGAGGCAAAATGCGGTCATCCCATCGGGTTCTCGACCTAGATCAGGAATCTCAGATGTCCGAGGAGCTGAAAACTAATCTGAAACTGGCCGCACCTCTTCAATCATTGGCATCTCACTAAACTTACTTATAATAGTATTTGCCGCTCGCGCGAAACCGACTACGTTGCCTTGTTTCGACCCTTTCCGTTCCGTCACGTTTTCGACTCATCACCATGATCTCCGACTCCGCCGCTCCCAAGCCTCTCGTCGCCAACGAGGGCATCAAGACCGCTTCGCACCACCTGCGAGGCAACCTGAAGTCGGAGTTCGCCGACACCTCCACGGCCGTCGTCTCGGCCGATAGCGAGCAGCTCATCAAGTTCCACGGCACCTACCAGCAGGACGACCGCGACCTCCGCATCCCGCTCAAGAAGGCCGGCAAGGACAAGGCCTACTCCTTCATGCTCCGCGTGCGTCTCCCCGGCGGCAAGGCCACCGCCGCCCAGTGGCTCGTGCTCGACCAGCTCGCCACCGAGCTGTGCAGCCCCGCCCTCCGCCTCACCACCCGCCAGACCTTTCAGTTTCACGGCGTCTTGAAGGGCAACATGAAGCCCCTCATCCAGGGCATGCACAAGGTCCTCCTCGACTCCATCGCCGCCTGCGGCGACGTGAATCGCAACGTCATGGCCCCCATCAACCCCGAGCAGTCGGCGGTGTTGGAAACCGTTTATCAGGACGCCAAGGCCTGGTCCGACTACGCCCTGCCCAAGACCCGCGCCTACCACGAAATCTGGCTCGATGAGGAACTCGTCGCCGGCGGCGAGCCCGAGGACGAGACCATGTATGGCGCCACCTACCTGCCGCGCAAATTCAAGACCGGTTTCGCCGTCCCCCCGTCCAACGACGTGGACGTCTATTCGCAGGATCTCGGCTTCATCGCCATCATCGAGGGAGGAGAGCTCCTCGGCTACAACGTCACCGTCGGCGGCGGCCTCGGCATGAGCCACGGCAACGACGAAACCTTCCCGCGCCTGGCTGACAGCCTCGGCTTCATCACCCGCGACAACGTTAACAAAATCGGCGACGCCGTCCTCACCACCCAGCGCGACCACGGCGACCGCACCAACCGCAAGCACGCCCGCCTCAAATACACCATCGCGGACAAGGGCATCGAGTGGTTCAAGGCCGAGGTCGAGAAGCGCAGCGGCGTCACCTTCGCGCCCGCCAAGCCCGTCACCTTCACCACCATCCAGGACCCGCACGGCTGGCACCAAAACGCCGACGGCACCTGGTTCTTCGGCCTGCACCTGCTCTCCGGCCGCATCAAGGATGTCGCTGGCTGGCCGATGAAGACCGCCCTGCGCGAGGTCGCCGCCGCCCTCGACGGCACCACCGCCGACTTCCGCCTCACGCCCTCGCAAAACGTCACCATCTCCGGCCT
>JBEGTN010000082.1:0-10153 GCA_041179405.1 Verrucomicrobiota bacterium | reverse complement strand
TTTCCGTTTGGTCCGGTGAGGGGGCCGCGAATCAGGTATTTTTCGCCGTAGGGACTCGTTTCAGCGAAAACTGCATCTAGCGGCAGCAGTTGTTCGCGAATGTCTTTCTCCAATTGGCTTGGCTCCTCCACGTCATAGCCCGCCAATGCCAAAAACCCCGACTTATCATGGTCTTCGCGAGGCCGCAGCAGATAATGCGTCAGCGTTTGCCGGGCTGGGCACCGAGGGCGGCATTGAGCGCGGTGTTGTCCGCCTCGGTGGCCGAGCCGGTGAAGACGACCTCGTTGGCGTTCGCGTTGACGAGCCGGGCGACGCTGCGGCGAGCGGCCTCGATCTCCGCCTTCAGTTTGGAGCCGAAGGTGTAGCTGCTGCTCGGATTGCCCCAGCGCGTGGTCAAAAACGGTTCCATCGCCGTAAACACCTCCGGGCGCAGTGGCGTCGTCGCGTTATGGTCCAAATAAATCACGATGTCATTTGGTGCCGCCGCTTGCGGCAGGTCAACGCCACGAACCGACGGCGCGCCATCGTTCGCCCTGTCCAGTGCAGGTTCCCGTGAATATTTCCCGCCCTGTCTTTCCTTTCGCGTGGTTAAAGTCTTACGTGCTGCGACAAATTCGTCTTCTCCGCACTCTTCACATGACCGCCGCCCGCCCTCCTCTCGCCCTTGGTTTCGACGCCGACGACACCCTCTGGCACAACGAAACTCTTTTCGCCGCCGCGCACGATAAGTTCTTCGCCCTTCTCGCCGCCCAGCACGACGCCGCCACCGTCGAGCGCACTCTCTTCGCCACCGAGATGCGCAACCTCCCGCTCTACGGCTACGGCGCCAAGGGCTTCACCCTCTCCGCGATCGAGGCCGCCATCGCCCTCACCGCCGGCCGCATCCCCGCCTCCGAACTCTCCGCCATTCTCGAACTCGGCCGCGAAATCCTTGCCCATCCGGTGGAGTTGCTCGAGGGCGTGCCCGCCGTGCTCACCGGTCTGGCCGCCGCCGGCCACCCGCTCCTGCTCATCACGAAAGGCGATCTCCATCATCAGGAGCGCAAGATCGCCGCCTCCGGCCTGGCGCAGCATTTTCTCGCCGTCGAAGTCGTGTCCGAAAAAGACGACGCCACCTACGCTCGCTTGCTCCGGCGCCACGGTCTCACCGCAGACCGTTTTCTAATGATCGGCAACTCCCTCAAATCTGACATCGCACCGTTGCTCCGCCTCGGCGCCTGCGCCGCCCACATTCCCTATCCGCTTACTTGGGCACACGAGCACCTCGACTCGCTCCCGCCCGCCGAAGGACGTTTTTTCACCCTGCAAAACCTCCGGGAGCTGCCTGCTCTGGTTTCCCGGCTTTCAGCTTGAGCGCCGATCTCGACGCCCTGTCGCCCGGCCGCGACAACTCAACGGACCGATATGTCGAGCAGCCTGGGAGCGCAAAACGCATCCGGAAACCCGAGCGGGGCACCGCGTGAAAAAGCGCGGTCGAGCCTGTCATCCAGGCCTTGCACGTTGGGAAACACTCCGTGTTCGGCGGTCCCGGAGCACCAGCTTACCGATGACTCTGGAAACGGACGCGGCACCGAGTGGTTTTGCACGGCCTCGATAAACTCCGCATGCCGGCTGGCCAGTTCCGTGTCGCAAATCCACGCTCCAGCGTCGGCGAGCCGGGCAAGCACGGCGGCGAACATCGAGCCGCGACATGACGCCGTGTCGGGCAGCGCGACGATCTCCCGTATGCCGTCGGCATACGTCGTGACGCAGCTCTTCTCGTGCTTCCACGCGATAGACCCCCCGTCCCCGTAAAGACGAATTTCTGGCTCACGGGTTATCTCTGTGGCATGGCTGAAACCGCACCAGAACCGCACTCCTTGGGAGGAGACTCCGCGAACCACCGCCGTGTCGAAGGTCTCGATGGCGTGGGCGCGAAACAGCTCGGCGGACTCCACGCCGACGCTTGCCGAGGTGGCGGCAGTAGAACCGGCGAAGAAAAGCCCCAGATTCACGAAATGCGCGAAGGCGTTGTTGATCGGCGAATCCAGCACGGAGGCTCCGTCGGCCGCGAGACGGCCGGCCCAGTGGTTGCGCGTAAAATAGGAGCGCGGACGGGGCCACAAACCGATCATCCGCACCTCGCGCAAGCGCCCGATGGCCCCCGCCGTCAGCTGGTTTTTCAAGCGGCGGACTTCATCGGCGTAAATATCCTGGAACCCCACCGCCACCCAGCGCCCGGTCGCAAGCTCGGCCCGGCGAATCGCCGCGCAATCCGCCACCGAACCGGCGAGCGGTTTTTCCACCAGCACGTTCATGCCGACGGTCAGCGCCGCGATCGCCATCCTCGCATGCCACTGGATTCCCGTCGGGA
This sequence comes from Verrucomicrobiota bacterium, assembly GCA_041179405.1. Taxonomy (GTDB): domain Bacteria; phylum Verrucomicrobiota; class Verrucomicrobiia; order Opitutales; family Opitutaceae; genus IMCC26134_A. The sequence continues at coordinate 7,800 of JBEGTN010000082.1, read as the reverse complement.
TGAGACACAGGTCGATCTTGCCTGCCTCGCGGGCAAACAGCTCTTCGGCGGACCCGTAGATAAGCGTCCCTCCGGCGCGCAACTCGGCGACAGTCTCCTGCTCTTGCGCGGGATTTATCACCACTGCGGCGACGAGACTCACGGTTTTTGCACGGAGCGCCTCGCGCAGCAAACCGACATAGATCGTGCCATAACCGGAAACCCCGATCAGTGCCAATCTAGGCAAAGCAGTTTGCGCCGCGGCGACCGGGAAGTTCGTAACTCTATACATCAGTCAATACGTTAGGATCACACTAAAATATTGTTCTTCCATGTTGTCGAACGACCCACGAAAAGACAGTTAGAATATCTTCACCCCGATCACCCGATCAGGCGATATTCCCTCTGAAACTGATTCCAGCCGCCCGCCCTCTCCTTTCCTTCGATCGTCCGCTATCTGCACACCATGTCCTCACCCCTCCCAGACTGCCTCTACTGCCGTAAAGACGAACGCCTCGACGCCCTCATGATCGAGGTCGCCCCGCTCCAAGTCTCGACCCTTTATCTCTTCAAGGAGCAAACCCACCCCGGCCGTTGCATCGTCGCCTATCGCGGCCACGTGAACGAACTCTTCGAACTCTCCGACGCCGAACTCGCCCTCTTCACCCAGGACGTCGCCCGCGCCGCCCGCGCCATCAAGACCGCCTTCAACCCCGCCAAGATCAACTACGGCGCCTACTCCGACAAGCTCCCCCACCTCCACTTCCACCTCGTGCCGAAATACACCGACGGCCCGGCTTGGGGCTCCACCTTCACCATGATGCCGGACCCCAAACAACTCCTCTCCGAGGCGGACTACGCTGCCACCATCGCCCGCCTCCGTCAGGCCCTCGGCTGAGCCCCCGGCCGCCCCCCGCCAGCGAAGACCAATTTATCCCGGCGTTGTAAAACCAGCGAAATCCGCCGCTGCCGTTCACCACGGTTTTCTCGTCAAACCATACCCTCCCCGAAAATAAATTTTTGCGCATGTAAGGGCTTCACCCCGCTTTAATTTCAATCCAAGTCTGGAGGATGCAGCATTTTCCCGTCGCCATTCTTGGTGGAGGTTACGGCGCCTTGGGCGCCGCCGATGCCCTTGGCAAAGCCGGCTCCGCCTCCGTCATCCTTGAAGCTGGTCCCTCTGCCGGCGGTCTCGCCACCTGCGTTCAGGTCGGCCCCGTTCTCGTCGAAGGCACCTACCACCACATCAAACAGCACGAGACCACGCTCATCGACCTCATCGGCGAGCTCGGCCTCGCCGATAAACTCCTGTGGAAGGACACCCGCATGGGGTTCTACACCGGCGGCCAAAGCTACCCCTTCAGCACTCCGCGCGACCTGCTTCGTTTCAAGCCTTTCACCCTCGTTGACAAACTCCGCTTCGGCCTCGGTGTCCTACGAACCAAATACAGCTCCTCCGAATCCGTGGACGGCCTCAACGCACGCGACTGGATCCACCGCTGCTACGGCCAGCGTATTCACGACCGCATGCTCGGTCCGATGCTGCACAACAAGTTCGGCCTGCCGTCCGGGGAGATCTCCGCCGCCTTCCTCCACGGCCGCATCCGCGGCATCGCCAAGACCAAAACCAACACCGGCTCCGGCGAGCTCATGGGCTACTTGTCCGGCAGCTTGCAGCCGTTGACCGACCGCCTTGAGGCCCGCGTCAGCCGCCACACCGAGATCCGCCGCTCCGCTCGCGTCACCTCCGTGCGCCGCACCGGTCCCGGCTTCGAGGTCCGCACCGCCGATGGCAACACCCTCGCCGCCGACCGGATCATCAACACCCTGCCCCTGGATCTCTTCACCGCCGTCGAGCGTAACTTCGACTTCCAGAGCGCGGTCGAATACCAGAGCGCCATCTGCGGCATCTTCGTCGTGCGCGAAAAACTCACCGACCTCTACTGGACCAATATCATCGACGAACGCGTCCCCTTCAAGGTCCTCGTCAACCAGTCCCGCCTCGAGAACTATCCCGGCACCGTCGTTTACTGCGGGAACTACCTGCGCTCCACCGCCGAGCTCTACCAGCAGGACGAGGCTGAAATCACCCGCCGCTACCTTGCCGGCCTGCGGCTTATGTTTGGCGAGGTCACCGTCGAGGCGTCGCGCGTCTTCAAGGCCCGCCACGCCACGCCCATCTACGATCGCCACTTCGCCGCCCGCACCCGGGATCTGCAGACTTGCGTCCCCGGCATGAGATTCGCCGGCAACATCGCCATCTACCCCCACGGTCGCACCGTGAGCAACGTGCTCAAAACCGGCCGTGAAGCCGCCGCCGCCACCCTGGCGGATCTTCGCGACCAGACCGCCAGATGAGCCGTTTCACCGTCCTGATCCCGGTTCACAACGAGGCGGACAACATTGCCCTGCTCCACGAGGAGCTCGCGCGCGAACTCACCGGCCGCGACTACGCCGTGGTCGTGGTCAACGACGGCAGCACCGACACCACCGCCGCCGAGCTCGCCCGCCACGCCCCGGAGTGGACGGTCCTCACCACCGGGCGCATGGGGAAAACCCGCGCGCTTCAGCTTGGCCTCCGGCACGTCGCGACCGACCGCGTCGTCATGATGGATGGAGATCTCCAGGACGATACGGCCGCCATCCCGGCCCTGCTCGGGGATCTCGATGCCGGCGAGGGTGCCGATTGCGCCGTCGGCTGCCGCGCCCGTCGTCGCGACGGCTGGCTCATCAAGCGCTTCCCCTCCCTTTTTTTTAATCTCTGGATCAGTCTGCTCTTCGGCTTCCGCTTCTACGACATCAACACCGGGCTAAAAGCCTTCCGCACGGACGCCTTCCGCCGCTTCGTCTGGTTCGAGCACTGCCACCGCTTTTTTCCGCTTCTCGTTTTCCGCGCCGGCGGTGTCGTCGTTCAGCGCCCCGTCCATCATCGTGCCCGCAACGCGGGCCAGGCAAAGTTCAACTCGCCGCTGCGTTTCCTCGGCGGCTTTTCCCAGGCCCTTCTCCTTTTCCTCGGCTGGCGCTCGCCCGTCCCGCCCGGCCCGCGCCTCGTCGGGCTTCTGCCCGCCGCCACCGCCCTGCTGATCGGCGCCACCTTTTTTTACTGGGCCGCGCAGGGCTGGTATTTCGCCAACTACGACGCGGTGGCCTTTGTCCCCCACATGCTTCGCTACGCGGTGGATGGCGAACTCATCAACACCTACGCCACCACCGCCCGTCTCTGGGATCCGCTGGGCCTCGGGCGCCAGGTCGGCCACGGTTTCCTGCCCTCGATTTTCACCGGCGCCCTGGCTCCGTCTCCTACGTATCAATCAATCCACTACGTGCTCGCCGGTCAGGCCGCGCTCGGCTTGCTTGCCTACGCCCGGCTGCTGGCGCGTCTTGCCTCCGGGAGCCGGCTGCGCGGCCCGGCCGGCATTACCCTCCAGTGCCTTGCCGTCGCAAGCGCCGGCCTTGCGTTAAAGGTCCTGGAGGGTCGCCCCGAGCCCTTTGTCTTCCTGGTCACTGCCCTTGCCGCGTGGTGCTTTATCTCGCTCGGCCCGCTTGGCCGGCTCGTCACCGCAGGTCTGGCGCTGAGTATTCTGGGCGTCTCCCACCCCATCGCCGCCCTGCTGGCCGGCTTTATCTTTCTCGGCTACCTTGCGGCGGATTTCAGCGGCGGTCGAAGCTGGCGCGCATGGCTGGCCGCCGCCGCCGTCACGGTCGGCGGACTGGCCTGCTGGTTCTCGCTCTACCCTTATTCGACACCGGACTGGGTGCGCGGCCATCTGGTCCATGCGCATGGCTCCATCGGCAGCCTGCCGTCCATCTCGCTTGTTCCCTGGCTTGTTGCCCCCTCTCACGGCCTGCGAGGACTGCTGTTTTTTGTCACTCTCACGGCCGTCTTCGCTTGGTTGTGGAGCAATCGCACGCGGCTGGCCCACCCCTTCGCGTTGCTCGTCACCGTCGCCGGGTTTCTGTCGTTGGTCTGGTATTTCGCCCTTCGCCAAGGTTTCCCGGTCTATAATATCGACTGGCTCACGCCCTTCGGCCTCGTCGTCGTCCTTCTCCTTTGGGGTAGAGCCCGCGACTTGCGACCCTGCGTCACCGCCGGTCTCGTTCTTCTCCTGTGCGGCCCTTTGGGCTCTTTCGCCGGAGAGCAGGTGGTGCGCAGCCGGCGGCTCTCCGCCGGCCCTTCCGCTGCGGAGGTTCGCGCGATCATTGAAACCGCCCGGTCGGAATTGCCGGGCCGTGGCGTCATCCTTTCGCGGCAGTTTTTTCAACTCACCGACACCGGCGACGGCTACCTCCACGCCGCCAAAAGCTACAAGGGCGAGCGAGTTCCCTCCCAGGCTTTGCTCCTGCTCGCTCAGGCCGAACTTCGCTGTTCCTCTCCGCCCCCGGCTTATCCCGGCTGGAGCCTCCTTCACCACACCTTCGACAAGGCCTCGGGCGCGCAGGCCTCGCGGGGCCTGCAATACGCACTCTACCTCGCCGATGAGGTCCCGCCGCCACCCGCGCTCACCGCTCTTCTCACCAGGCTCCAGGCGGGAAAAAGCGAAAACAAAGCGAGTAACCAATAAGTAAATACGGTGTAACCCAGGCTGAGCACGGTCGCCCCCGCCCGCCCCGTTGTTTCCGCCAGCAGGGAGGTCATCACCGCCTCGCGGGGTCCCAGTCCGCCCACCGTCACCGGGATCATCCCCGTCATCACCGCCGGTGGATAAATCGCGCAGGCGTGTGCCCAGCCCAGTGGCAGATCGAGCGAACGGGCCAGACAGGCCAGCACGACCCCGCAGAGCGTCCACACCGCCACACTGCCGGCCACCGTCTGCGCGACGAGCAAGGGCCGCCCGCTCCACACCCGCCCCGTCGCCCTCAGGTCGGCGGCGATTTCCTTGATCTTTTTTCCCGGCAGCCAGCGCTCCACCGGCAGCCAGCGCAGCACCGCCACTCCCGCCAGCGAGCCGCCAAATAACACCAGACCGGACCACAAACCCCATTGGAGTCCGGTGATCGAGTAGCCCAACAACCCGAGCACGCCGAGCACGCCTACGTCCACTCCGCGCTCCAGCAAGACACCCCCGACGCCACGCGTCAGCCCGCCGTGTTCACGCACATAGACCGCCTTCACCAAATCGCCCGCCTTCCCCGGCAATACGGTGTTGAGTAAATTTGCCGCCATCACCGCCTTCATCAGCCCGCGCAGCGGCAACCGGCCCGCGCCTTGAGCCACCAGCACCGCCTGCCATCGCCACGCCATTAACGGTGGCAAGGCCGCCACCGCCAGCCCCGCCGCAAAAAGCCACTCCGGCCGCGCCGCCGCCGCCAGCCGGCCCGCCGCCGCCCAATCCGCCCGTGCGAGCACCCAGCCCAGCATGCCAAGCGATACAAACACCGCCACCATCCACCGTCCTCGCGGTTTTTTGCCGCCTGAAACTGGATTTTGCGCATTCAAAACCTACGCAGGACGCCGCAAGCGGGCTCTCCTGACAAGCCCCCGCGCTCTATTCGAAAATTTTCTTTTCGTGTCTTTCGCGTTGTTCGTGGTGAACCTCCCGTCACCGCACCGCCTCCTCCCATGTCCGCCGCCGACTCCTCCAAACATTTCGTCTTTATCTGCGGTGCCGACGATTTCCTCGTCGGCCGTCTCGGCAAAGCCCGCCACGACGAACTCGCCGCCACCGTCGAGGACGAGTTCTCCCGCGAGACCATCAGCGGCTTCGTGAACACCGTGGACGAGACCGAGGCCGCCATCGCCCGCTTCCGCGACAGCGTGCAAACCGTCTCCATGTTCGGCGGCCGCCGCCTCGTCTGGTTCAAGGACGTGAACTTCCTCGCCGATTCCCGCACCGGCAACTCCGAGACCGTCAAGGCCGCCGTCGAGCACCTCCAGTCCATCCTCGCCGCCGTCAACCCTGCCGAGGTCGCCGTGCTCATCACCGCCGCCCCCGTTGACCGCCGCAAGAGCTTCTACAAGTGGTGCGAGAAGACCGCCGACTTCGCCTTCGTCGGCGCCGCCACTCCGGAAGCCGCGATGGAGTCCCTCGCCATGACCGCCCTCGCCGAGGCCCGCGCGCTCGGCGTCACTCTCGAGCCCGACGCCCTCCAACTCCTGCTCGCCCGCAGCGGCGCCAACACCCGTTTCCTCGTCTCCGAGGTGAATAAACTCGCCGCCCACGCCATGCCCTCCGCCGCCACCGCCAAGGCCCCCGGCGGCGCGCTCGTCATCACCGAGGCCGATGTGGACACCCTCACGCCCAACCTCGCCGAGGGTGATTTCTTCGAGGCGACCGACGCCTTTTTCCGCGGCGATCTGCGTGCCACCCTCGCCGCCCTCGACCGCCATTTCTTCGCCGGCGAGAGCGCCCGCCCCGTGCTCTCATCCCTGCAAAAACGCAACCGTCTCCTCATTCAGATCCGCTCGCTCGCCACCGGCGGACGTATGCCGGACAAGTTCGCCATCGAGCGCGCCGCCGGCGTCCACGGCCGCCATTTCGTCGGCGTCACCGAAAAATCCGACACCAACCTCTTCAGCCAAAACCCCTGGTATCTCGGCAAGCTCGCCGCCACCTGCAAAGTCTGGACGCTCAAGCAGCACATCGACCACCAGATCGCCTTCGCCGAGGCCTTCGAGACGCTCATCTCCCGCCCCAAGGAAGAGGCCGTCATCCTGCGCGAACTCGCCATTAAGTGCCTCTCCTGAGCCCCCGCCCGCGCCACGCCTGCGCGAACCTTGCCACGTCAATCGTTTGCCGCTATTCCACCATCATGATACCGCGCCGCCTCGCCGCAGTTTTCCTCGTTTTCTTCATCGGACTCGCCGCCGCCCTCCGCGCCCAAAGCTCTGCTCCCATCCCCCAGAGCCCGGGCCTTTCCTACCCCGATAACCTCACCGGACTGGTTTACTCCGAGGTCGGCCAAGGCTCCGGAGCCATTGTGCGCCACCCGCGCATTGTCCTCTCCTGCGCCCACGTCGTTTTCGACGATTACCTGCACGCCTCCGCCAGTGGGTGGACCGATCAGAACGACTTCACCCTCGCCTGGAATGGCGACAGCGAACCCAGCACCGAAAACGCCGTCCCGCTGCGCGGCTACGTCCGTTTCAGCCGCTACGCGGAAACGTCCCTCAATCCCAAGAAATACAACCTCACCTTCTCCGAGGATTTTATCGCGCACTTCAGCTACTTCAACCTCACCGACACCGCGCCCGCAGCCTATTGGCAGGACGGCGTCGCCGCCCTCCGCTCCAGCGCCCCAAAGCGCATCACCGGCTACCCCAGCGGCCTCTACACCGACGGGGACCCGCTCCAATACCGTCTGCACCGCACCCCTGATTTCCTCGCCAGACTTTCCGTCGATTTCGGCCGCTACCTCGGCGCCGTCGGCCCCAGCACTGGTGCGGGGAACAGCGGCGGCCCCGCCTGGGTTTACGATCTTAAAAACCACCAGTGGAAATTTGCCGGCGTCCTCGTATCCGGCCTGGAAAAATCCCAGGGCGACCTCGACAACGAAATCGGCGTGGTCGGCGCCAACGCCGCTCCCTGGTCCCTCGTCACCGCTGCCATAAAGGCTTCCGGCGGCGCCGCCCCGGTCACACCGCTTTTGTTCACTACTACCGCCGCGCTCCCCGCCGCCATCCCCGATGGCGACCGCTCCGGCATCACCATTCCCTTCGACGTCAAGCTTGCCGGCAAACGCCTCACCGCCCTCCGCCTTTCCTTTTCCAGCGACCACGCCTACCCCAGCGACCTCGAAATCACCCTTCGCGCCCCCTCCGGACGCAACGTCGTCGTCGCCTACCGCCCCGACTTGGACTACATTTGGTTCGAAGACCGCGAG
>JBEGTN010000081.1:0-2874 GCA_041179405.1 Verrucomicrobiota bacterium | reverse complement strand
GCGGGCAGGCGGAGGTGCCGAGGTAGCCGAGTTTGTCGGCGACAAATTTCTCCAAACCGGTCGGCGTGAGCACGGCGCGGGTTTCCTGAAAGAGGAACATCTTGTTGGCCGAGCCGCCGCCCTTGGAGACGAAGAGGAATTTGTAGTAGTCGCCCTGCGACGCCATGAGGTCGATCTGGGCGGGGAGGTTGGTGCCGGTGTTGACCTCCTTGTACATGTCGAGGGCGGCGTTCTGGGAGTAACGGAGGTTCTCCTTGGTGTAGGCCTCGTAAACGCCCTTCGAGAGGGCCTCGGCGTCGTTGGTGTCGGTCCAGACTTGCTGGCCCTTGTAACCGAGGATGGCGGCGGTGCCGGTGTCCTGGCAGAGGGGGAGGATGCCCTGGGCGGCAACCTCGGCGTTGCGCAGAAGGGTGAGGGCGACGTAGCGGTCGTTGTCGGAAGCCTCGGGGTCCTTGAGGATGGCGGCGACCTGTTCGAGGTGGGCGGGGCGCAGGTAGAAATTGGCGTCGTGGTAGGCCTCGCGGGCGAGGTGGGTAAGGGCCTCGGGGGCGACCTTTAGGATGGTCTTGCCCTCGAAAGTGGCGGTGCTGACTCCCTCGGTGGAGAGGAGACGGTATTCGGTGGTGTCGGGGCCGAGGGGGAAGGGCTCGGAGTAGTGGAATGCTGGCGTGGCCATAAAAGCAGACATTAGACGTTGATGAGGAACTTCACGAATAAATAGAGCCTGTAAAATTTGCGAAGCAGTCACCGTTTACTGCATTTAAAAATTAGGTCCCTCGACCTTTTCGATGGGGGAATCCAAGCGACCACTCAGGGCGGATGCTTCCGCAGCAGCTGTTTCCTATGGTCCTGGGAGCGCGCTCGTCTCGGGTGCCGCGTTAAACGGGACGCCTAACGCACGCATCGGAAGAGACTTCGGCGTCCCATCGAAGTCAGTCTGCAGGAGACCAACGGATCCCCAATCCAGCAGAGCCCTGATACACCGCCCATTCCTGACTCACCCACTGGAAACGTCGAAGAATCGGAAAAATATAAGGGGGCATCGAAGGCCGCGCTTTGTTAGTTTTATGTATTTCGAAGTTTTGGATCGTCTACTTCTTCGCCGGTTTGGCCGGAGCTACTTTGAACATGACTACCGGGGGCGGCTCAGGGGGCGTCGGTTTAGATGCGGGCGGGGGGGGCACCGGCGGCATCGACGTGACGCGCACGGGGGCGGTCGGTGGGAGCGGGGTCACGGCCACGCTTGGACTCGTCGGCGTAGGTTTGCCGCCTGCCGTGGCCCAGAGCACCACCCCGAGCACCAGCAGCGCAGCCGCCCCGGCCGGGGCGAAGCGCACCCAGGTCGGGCGCTCTTCCCAGGTCTCGATCGCGGCCAGCATCTTTTCGGCTTCGCGGTGGCCGGGCTGGCGGGTTTGTAACAAACGCCAAAGGCGGCGGGCTCGCTCGTAGTCGCCTTGCTGCGTGACCACCGTGGCGAGCGCGTGCAGCAGCACCGGATCCTCGGGCGGGTTGGCCGCGCCGCCCAGCAATGCCTCCGCCTCGCGATACATTCCCTGACGCGCCAGCTCGCCGGCTTTGAACAGGCTCAGGGTGTTGGGAATGGCGGTATGAGTGGCGGGGGTCATGGCAGGACGCCGCGCGGACGCGCGGCGAGTTTAAGATGAAAGATTAAGGTGAAGACGATCAGGCGAGCAGGCTGGAGCCGTAGCCGCGTCGTGCGGCCACGACGACCTGCGCCGGGAGCAGATCTTGGAGGAGCAGGGAGGTGTCGATGAGTGAGTCGTGGTTGCCGGTGGTGAACGCGTGGCGACCGGATTTGATCAGCACGTCGGCGCGGGCGAGGTTGGACATCTGGTCGCGACATTCAACGAGCGCGGCGAAGTGTTTTTTCCAGAAATCAGGCTGACGGTAGAGGATGCTCTCGTGCAGGACGGTGAGTTCCTCGGTCTTTTTGCGTAATCGGTCGGTCTGCTTGTTGGCGATGGCGGCTTGGAGTTCGATTCCGAGGGAGTGAGCGCGCGCTTTCTCCGATTCCTCGCCGTGGGCGCGGGCGAGCTTGTCGAGCTCGTCGAGGAGTCTTTTGGCATCGCGAACGGCGGTGGGCCAGGCGAGGCGTTCCGCGACCTCGTCGAGCGCGAGTTTGAATTCGAGCAGTTGGTGCTCGGCCTTGAGCAGGGTGTCGAAATCGGGCGCGGCGGTGTGGAGCACGTTTTCGAGGTGGGCGCGTCCGGGAGATTTTTCGAGGGCGGCGACGGCTGCCGCATCGGCGGCGTCGGAGCCGTCGCCAAGGTCGGCGCGCAGCACGGCCACGCGCTCAATCTCGCGGGCGAGCTCGGCCTGGAGGACATCGAGCACGGGCTGGCGGTGAGTGCCGCCGAGCTCGAGTTTGGCGGGGAACTCCTCGTCGAGCAGCGGCACGTAGGCCACGACTTGAAGCAGGCGGGAGGAATCCATGTGGAAGGTCACCTCGATTTCGGTGCCCAGCGGCAGATCGCGGTGGATCTGGCCGGCGCTGATCTCGAGCGTGCCGATGAGGAAGTTGCGGTCGGCGAGCCGGTGGTCGCCCTCGACCACGGGGATGCGCAGGAGGCTGCCGGCGGTGTCGCGGGAGAGGGGGGCGGTGGTGCGGAAGGTGCGGGTGGACTTGGCGGGCAGACCGGTGCCCTTGGGGAAGTGCACGGCGACCTGGTTGTCGGCGAGGGCCACTCCCAGGTTATGGATGAGGGTCTGCTCTTCGACCACAAGGCCGATGGTGTAGTGAAGCGCGGCGGGCTGGGTCGGTCGCGCCGCCCCCTGCGCATCGTGCAGCTCGATTTTGAAATGGTTCTGGACGTTGGACTCGGCGCGGAGGTTGAGACGGAACGAGCCGTCGGC
>JBEGTN010000080.1:0-6884 GCA_041179405.1 Verrucomicrobiota bacterium | reverse complement strand
CGCCACTTCCGGTTTGCAGACGCAAAGCACGCTGGAGCCGCTGCCGCTCAACCAACCCGTATAGGCACCCGCTGCCACCCCCGCCTCGATGGCCGGGCGTCCGCCGCGAATGCGGGGCAGGCGGTAGGGCTCGTGCATGTAGTCTCCCACCGCATCACGCAGCGCCTCGAAGTTACCGGTGGCGAGAGCGGCCACCAGATAGTTGGAGGCGTTGATGCTCTTCACGGCGTCGAAATACGGAAGCGTCGCCGGCAGCACGCCGCGCGACTCCTTGGTCAGCATCTCCACCGAGGGCGAGACAACCACGAAGCGAAGCGTATCACTCAACTCGATACGAATGGTGCCGAGATAAGCGTTGTCACCCGGGGCGCAGCGCGCCACGCAAAACCCGCCGAGCAGGCCGGCGGCGGCGTTGTCGGGATGCCCCTCGATGGCGGTGGCGATGGCGACGAGCCGTTCGCGCCCCAGCGCGCCGCCCGCGCCGCGCAGCGCATCCAGACCGGCCAGAATACCGCCGATGACCGTGATACTCGAACCGAGACCGCGCGCCGGGGGGACTTCACCCTCAATGCGGTAGGAAAAACCGAAAGCCGGAGCGCCCGCCGCTTCGAAGTAAGCGGCGGCGGTGGTTTTCACCATGTCGAGCCCCCGCTCGTCGGACGGACGTTCGCCAGTGATCGCGCCGCCGCCCGCCGGAGCGCGGCGGAGCGATACGCGATTGTGGACCGAGAGGGCCAGCCCGAGGGAGTCGAAGCCCGAGCCGCAGTTGGAGGTGCTGCCGGGCACGCGCACCGTCACGGTGTCGCGGGCGCCTGCCGGAACTTGGGCGGGGGGCTGGTTGCTCATCAGCGGCGAACGTATTTGAAGGCCTTTTTCATCTCCATGTCCTCGGTCTTCTTTTTCATGTCATCGCGCTTGTCGAAGAGTTTCTTGCCGATGCACAGGCCCACCTCGACCTTTACGAGGGAATCCTTGAAATACATTCGCAGCGGCACGAGGGCGTAGCCGCCGACCTGCATGGCCTGGGCGATCTTGCGCAGCTGGTGTTTATGCAGAAGCAGTTTGCGGGTGCGCTTGCTGGGGTGGTTGTTGATGTTGCCGAACGAGTATTCGTCGATGTGGGCGTTCACCATCCACAGCTCGCCCTTGTCGAACCGACCAAAGGCGTCACTGATCTGGGCGCGGCCGCCCCGGATCGATTTGACCTCGGTGCCGCGCAGCGCGATGCCGGCCTCGAAACGCTCCTCGACCGTGTAGTCGCGCAACGCCTTGGCGTTGCGGACCTCGGTGAAGCGTTTGGCGTCTTTGGCTTTGGCGGCGGACATCGTGGGAAGGAGACCAGGCTAAACCGGACCGAAGGCCGGCGTAAAAACAAAAGCCGCCACCCGCTAAGGTGACGGCAAAGTTTAAAGCGGGCGCCCGACGGGGCCGGCGACCGGCGGAGCGGCTCAGGCGAGTTCGTAGGTGATCTTGCCCTCGATGACCTCGCGCAGGGCGATGTCCTCGGGGGAGAGCTTTTCGAGGGACTCGACGAGCGGGCGGCTGCCGCGCTTGAGTTGTTTGACGCGACGCGAGATCACGTTGATCAGGATATTCGGGTCGCTAATCTTGGCTTTGGCTTCTCTCAGGTAGTCGTCGCGCATGGTATCGGCAGGTTTGGAACCGATGAGAGCAAAGCCCGTCGCCCCGCCGGTCAAGGGCCTTTTTGCCTGCATTTTGCCCTTCCTGCATGCGCAGCCTTTATCAGCCTCACGCATGCTGTTGGCTCAAGTTGCTTTGGCCGGCGTCCAACAATAAACCTTGCCTAGGCCCCCGCCCTCACACGCTTTTGCACGTTCCCCTATGCGTCGTTTCCGTCCGTATTTTAAATACCTCAAAACCGTTCGCTGGCCGATTTTCGGCGCGGTGCTTTGCGGCCTGGTTTACGGCATCGCCAACGGCGCCGGCCTGCCGTTCATGATGAAGAAGGTGTTCCCGCAGATTTTCGCCAAGGGTGCCGAGCCGCTCGACAGCTGGAAACTGCTTCTGATCGCCCTTTGGCTGCCGGCCATTTTCGTGGTGCGCGGGGTCTTTGGCTACCTGAACAGCTACTTGATCAACTACGCCGGCAACCACGTTCTCGAATCCTTGCGCGTCGCCTATTTCCGCAAACTTCAGGTCCTGCCCATCGCGTTCATCCACAAGCAGAAAACCGGCGACCTGATCTCGCGCGGCATGACCGATACGCAATCCCTGCAAATCGCGCTCACTACCTTTGCCAACGACATTTTCAAACAGCCCACCACCCTCATCGGCGCGCTCGGCTACTTGGGTTATCTGGCCTATAGCGAACGAGGCGTCCTGCTCGTGCTCATCTGCATGGCAGTGATCCCGTTGACCGTGCTGCCGATCCGCTACATCGGCAAAAAACTCATCTCCCGCGCCTATAACGTCCAAAACCAGCTCGGTGTGGTCTCCGAATGTTTTAGCGAGAACCTCAACGCCGCCCGCGAGGTCCGCGCTTTCGGTCTCGAGGACCGTGAGACCGCCCGCCTTCGCGTGGTGAGCGCCCGGCTGATCACGGCCCAGATGAAGGTCGTGAAATACGTCCAGGCGCTCTCGCCCTCGATCGAGATCATCTCCGCCACCGGTATCTCCATGACCCTGGTTTACGCCTATAAGGTCGGCCTCAGCCTCGAATCCTTCCTCGCCATCATCGTGGCGCTCTACTCCAGCTACGAACCGATCAAGAAACTCGGCTCGCTCCAGAACATCTCCAAGATCGGCACCGCCGCCCTCGACCGCCTCGAGATCGTGCTTAACGAACCCGTCACCATCGCCGACCCCGCCAGCCCCGTCGCCGTCACCCGCCTGCACGGCGCCCTTTCCTTCGATCACGTCACCTTCAGCTACAAGGGCGACGAGCCCGCCCTTCGCGATGTGAGCGTCCACATCCCCGCCGGCGTCACCTGCGCCCTCGTCGGTCCCAGCGGCGCCGGCAAGTCCACTTTTGCCAACCTCGTGCCGCGTTTCTACGACGCCACCACCGGCCGCATCACCTTCGACGGACACGATCTGCGCGACCTCAGCCTCGCCGATCTGCGTCGCAACATCGCCATCGTCTCGCAGGACCCCGTGCTCTTCAACGACACGGTTTACAACAACCTCCTCGTCGGCCGCCTCGACGCCTCCCGCCAGGATGTCGAGCAGGCCGCGCGCGATGCCTTCGCCCACGAGTTCATCCTCACCCTGCCGCAGGGCTACGAAACCGTCGTAGGCGAGCGCGGGGCCAGTCTCTCCGGCGGCCAGCGCCAGCGCCTCGCCGTCGCTCGTGCCTTCCTTCGCAACGCCCCCGTGCTCATCCTCGACGAGGCCACCAGCGCGCTCGATAGTGATAGCGAGGCCGCCATCCAGGCCGCCCTCAAAAAACTCGTCGTCGGCAAGACCGTGCTCATCATCGCGCACCGGTTCAGCACCATCCGCGACGCCTCCATGATCCTCGTTTTCCAGAGCGGCCGCATCATCGCCTCCGGCGGCCACGCCGAGCTCTACGCCGGTAACCAACTTTACCGCGCGCTCTACGACCAGCAGAGCGCCACCGGCGACGCGACGCATTCGTAAAGCCGCCCGCCCCTTCGCCGCCGACATGTCCACCGCGCCTTCCTCCGCACCCGCCTCCGTCCCCGTCTGGGGTGTTTATTCGCCCTCCGGCTGGCGTCGTGCCTGGCTCGGTTTGCTCCACGGTCTGCCGTCCGGTTCCGCCTTCCGCCGCCTTGCGATCTGGCTCCGCAAGCCCCTCAAATCCGCCTTCGGCCCCTGGGTGGATCTCACCGTCTGGGGTCTGCGCCTGCGCGTGCGCAGCCAGGGCAACCTCTCCGAGCAGCGCCTGCTGCTCATGCCGCAGTTCCTCGACACCACCGAGCGCCTCGCCCTCGCCGACGCCCTCCGCACCGGCGGCAACTTCCTCGACATCGGCGCCAACGCCGGGGTTTACAGCCTCTGGGTCGCCTCGCTCCGCGCCCCCGGCCTGCGCGTCGATGCCTTCGAGCCCGATCCGGAGTTGTGCGCCTCGCTCCGCTTCAACCTCGCCACCAACGCCCTCGATTCCGTCCGCCTCCACTCCGTCGCGCTCGGTGCCGCCGAGGGCGAGGTCGTGCTCGCCGCCGGTGCGGGCAACAAGGGCGAAAACCACATCACCGCCGCCGCCACCCCTTCCGCCGCCGCCGCTGGTATCCGCGTTCCCATGACCACGCTGCCGGACTTCCTCGCCCGCGAAAACCTCGCCCGCATCGACGCCTTGAAGATCGACGTCGAGGGCCACGAGGTCTCGGTGCTCGCCCCGCTTTTTGCCCGCGCCCCGCGCTCCGTCTGGCCGCGCCTGCTCATCTGCGAGCTCACCCACGACCGCGAAAGCCGCCTCGCCGCCCTGCTCGCGGAAAACGGCTACACCCTCGCCGCTCGCGGCCGCCTCAACGGCATCTACCGCCTCGCCGCCGTCGCCTGAACCATGCGCGAACCGTCCGCCACCGCGCCGTCCGTCGTCGTCCTCGGTGACATGCGCGACCTGCACCACCACGGTTGCTCCGCCGTCATGCGCCAGCTCGAGGACGGTCTGGCCGGGGTCGGCATCCCCCCCGGTTTATTCGTCCCTGGTCTCGACTGGTATGCGGCTCGCGCGGCCTGCCTCGAAGCCTCGCTGGTCGTGATCAACGGCGAGGGCGCGCTGCACCACTCCCGCCCCGCCATCGCGCAAATCCTCGCCCTCGCCGAGGCCCGCCGCGCCCTCGGCCGTCCCACCGCGTTGGTCAACTCCTCGTGGTTCGACAACGATCCCGCGCTCACCCGTCGCCTGCCCGCCTTTGACCTCGTCGTTCTCCGCGATCCCCAAAGCCTGCGCGCGGTCGCCGAGGCCGGGGTCGCCGCCTCGCTCGTGCCCGACCTCGCCATCCGCCAGGCGCTGCGTTTCACCGGAGGCCGGTCAACCGCCGCCGCTGGCGTCATGGTCAGCGACTCCACCAAGCCCGGCCTCACCCGCCAGCTCACTCGCCTCGCCGCCGCGCGCGGTTGGTCCTACCTCCCCGTCCTCGCCCGCCCGGACGAGGTTCGCCCCGGCGCAAAGTCCCGGAAAATCCGCCAGCGCTACCGCTTCGCCCGCCTGCTCGGCCCGCTCGCCCGCCATGTGATTTCCCCGCGCCACCACGCCCACCTCGTCGGCGAGCCCACCCTGGACGCCTACTGCCTGCGGCTCGCCACCGCCGAGGGGGTCGTCACCGGTCGCTTCCACACCGTTTGTCTCGCCCTGGGGCTGCGCGTCCCGCTCCTCGCCGTCGCCTCCAACACCCCGAAGATCGAGGCCCTGTTGACCGACGCCGGTCTCGATCTTTCCCGCCGGGTGCTCGCCCCCGAAAAACTCGACGCCATCACCGGCGTTCCCGCCTACACCGCCGCCGAAAGCGCCGCGCTCGACACGTTTCTCTCTCGCGCCGATCAGGCCTATGCGGAACTCTTCGCCCGCATCCGAAGCTTGCTCCCTGCGCCGCCCGCGACCCATTCATAGCTGACTTTACCACCGCACCGCCGCCCTCGTCTTTCCCGCATGAACTTTTTCAGCAAAACCGCGCGCTCCCTCATCCGTCAGGCCGGCTACGCCATCGTGCGTTGCCAAAAGGCAAACGGCTACCCCATCGACTTCACCCCCGGCGAGATCGCCCTCATCGAGTCGGTCAAGGACTACACCAAGACCACCCCGGAGCGCCTGCATTCGCTCATCCAGTCGGTCCGCTACCTGGTCAAAAACAAGATCCCCGGCGACCTGGTCGAGTGCGGCGTCTGGCGCGGCGGTTCCATGTTCGCCGCCGCCAAGACGCTTATCGAACTCGGCGACACCCAGCGCGGTCTCTACCTCTACGACACCTTCACCGGCATGGTCGCGCCGACCGAGTTCGACGTTTCCAGCAAGGGCATCAAAGCCGCCGACAAATTCGAAAAACGAAAACTGGACGACGACAGCTCCGACTGGTGCCTCGCCTCCCACGAAGAGGTGTCCTCCATCATGGGCCGCAGCGGCTACCCCGCCGCCGGTCTGCACCTCGTCAAAGGCAAGGTCGAGGACACCCTCCCTGCCCAGGCCCCGCAGCAGATCGCCTTTCTCCGCCTCGACACCGATTGGTATGAATCGACGCTGCACGAGCTGCAAACCCTCTACCCGCGCCTTGCCCCCGGCGGCGTGCTCATCATCGACGACTACGGCGACTGGACCGGCGCGCGTAAGGCGACCGACGAGTATTTCGCCACCCTCGCCACGCCCGTTTTCCTTCACCGTATCGACGACAGCGCCCGCCTCGTCATCAAGCCCGCCTGAGCGCGGCGTCTCCGCAGATGAACGCACCGCTGCGCATCTGGATTCTGAACGACCAAAAAGCCGGGCACCACAACCAGTCCCGCGCCCTCGCGCTCGCCTTCGGCCAGCTCGGTTCGGTCGAGGTCGTCACCCTGCGCTGCAAACTGCGCGCGGGCGGCCTGCGCTACCCGCTGCGTTGGGCGCTCAACCTCGCCCCCTGCCTGCTGCCGCTCGCGTTTTTCCGCCTATTCCATTCGGGCGATCCGCTGCCCGCCGGCCGGCCCGACCTCCTGATTTCCGCCGGCGGCAACACCACCTCCGCCAACGCCTGGATCGCCCGCCACCGCCGCTGCGACAACCTCTTCTGCGGACGCACCCGCGGCCTGCGCGACACGCTTTTTTCCGGCCTCGTCACCCCGTTTGAGCAACACTCCGGCGATCCCCGTTACATCGTCGCCCCCACGCCCGTCCCGATCAACCCCGCCGACCTCGCCGCCGCCGCCCGCACCCTGCGCGAACAACTCGCGCTCGGCGACACCCGGTTCTGGAGCATGCTCGTCGGCGG